>CALHVK010000148.1 GCA_938039195.1 uncultured Carnobacteriaceae bacterium | reverse complement strand
ATATTATCACAAATTTAATTATTATTGCAATAGCATCTAGCAACTTTATTTGTGAAATGTTGTTAACAAAAACTTCACAATTAATTTTACCGATTTTAACGTACTTACATTATATATGAAAATAATTTCATTGGCTAGTTACTATATAAATACAAATGTTACGATTCTATAAAATTAAACGTAGTCACATTCAGTTTATTTCAAAAAATCCTTTAGTTGTAGCTTTTTTAATCCGAATTTTTACACCAATACCCTCTAAACCATCTTTCTTCCCTCAAAATGCGAGAATTTGAAAACGTAGTGAAAACATGAAAACAGTGTTTTTACAAAAAAAGACTAGACAGCGTCGTCCAGTCTTTTCTAAATTAAATAAATCCTGCAAAAATTTGTGCACCTATTAAAGTAATCATTCCTGAAATCACAATCGATAAACCACTCATCGCACCTTCGACTTCACCTAATTGCATGGCACGTGCCGTCCCAATCGCGTGAGAAGACGTTCCAATCGCAATCCCTTTCGCAACAGGATGCGTAATTCCTGTTATCTTACAGATAATTTCACAGAACATATTTCCTAGAACCCCAGTAAGAATAATCACCGCAACGGTAATTGTCACATATCCACCTGCCTCTTGAGACAAACCCATCCCAATAGCAGTTGTAATCGATTTTGGTAATAAGGTTACGTATTCTTCATGATTCAAGTGGAAGAGGAATGATAACACCCAAACCGTACATAGGCTCGTCAATACCCCCGCACTAATTCCTGCAAATATGGCGCCTTTATGCTTTTTCAATTGCTCGATTTGTTGATACAACGGAATCGCTAAACAAACCGTTGCGGGCGTTAAGAGATAACTTAAGCTATCCGCACTCGCATAATAGCTATCATAGTCGATTTTAAAGACATTTAATACAACAATTACGAAAATAATCGCCACAAGTAGCGGGTTAAAGATTGGCCATTTATAACGGTCACGAAGAAATACTCCGATTTCAAAGCCAATAATACTAATCACGAATCCAATGGTTGCTGTATTAAGAACGAGTTGATTCATCTTTGGCTCCTTTCTCGAGGACGTATTGCGTTACTTTTCCTGAAACAATCATCACTGCAAATGTTGTAATAATCGTGACGATGGATACCGGTACAATAATACGATGCAGCTGATCCCACGACTCGATAATTCCAACAGCTGCTGGGATAAACATCAACGACATAATCTCGATTAAAAACGTTCCTGCTTGATATACTTTTTCAATTTTAACAACCCCTGTCATTAATAAAGCCATCATTAGAACGAGCCCATAAATACTTGCTGGAATTGGAAGGGGGATGTAATATTTCATGATTTCACCGATACAGGTCACAATCATGATCCAACCAAACTGTTTAAAATATTTCATTAGATCTCCTTTAGTAAAAAAAGCACCCCATTCAAGCCGTACTCAAATCGCGTGCAGGTCTCATTTATCTATAAAAATTGAATCCGGAAAAGCATGCTCTTCCAACTTCATCTCATAGTATATTCAAATGTACGGAAAGTCAACTACAACCTGTGAACATTTGTTACTTTTAGTGCGCTAAAACAAGGCCTGCTCTTCATGAGTTTATTTGCGAAATTATCATATATGATAATTATCAAATATGATAATTACCAAATATGGTAATTTCAGTTAGATAAAAAAACACCCCGTCTAAGGCAAACCTTAAACGGGGTACTCAATTGCTATTAGTCTAAGTTTTTCATGGTTGGGAATAATAGGACGTTACGGATTGATTGGCTGTTTGTTAGTAACATAACTAAACGGTCAATTCCGATACCTACCCCACCTGTTGGAGATAAACCATATTCCAACGCTTGGATGAAGTCTTCATCATGTGGATGTGCTTCGTCGTTCCCAGCAGATTTTTCTTCTACTTGTTTCATGAAACGTTCACGTTGATCGATTGGGTCTGTTAACTCCGTGAAGCCATTTCCGTACTCTTTTGTACAGATGAAGCATTCGAAACGATCTGTGAAGCGTGGGTCTTCATCGTTTTTACGGGCTAATGGAGATACTTCCACTGGATGTCCGTAGATGAATGTTGGTTGGATTAATGTTTCTTCAACGAATGTTTCGAAGAATTCGTTCACGATATGTCCGAACGTCATTGAATCTTCTACTTTCACGCCTTTTTCTTTCGCGATTGCGCGAGCTTCTTCGTCTGTCATTTGTGGCCAGAAGTCAACGCCTGTTACTTCTTTAATGGCATCAACCATATGGATTCTCTTCCATGGAGCTTTTAATTCCACTTCATGTTCGCCATAAGGAACTAATGTTGTTCCTAATACTTTTTGGGCAACATCTGAAATAATTCCTTCTGTTAAATCCATTACATCTTTGTAGTCTGTGTAAGCTGTATAGATTTCGATTGAAGTAAATTCAGGGTTGTGAGTTGTATCAATACCTTCGTTACGGAACACACGTCCGATTTCGTATACACGTTCCATCCCACCAACGACTAAACGTTTTAAGTGTAATTCTGTAGCGATACGCATGTATAATTCCATGTCTAACGCATTGTGGTGTGTGATAAATGGACGAGCATTTGCCCCACCCGCTAATGTGTGTAGTACTGGAGTTTCAACTTCTAAGTAATCGCGGTCGTCTAAGTAACGACGGATTTCACGAATAATTTTACTACGGGTTACGAAACGGTCGAAGCTGTCACGGTTACTAATTAAGTCTAAGTAACGTTGACGGTATTGTTGTTCTACGTTTGTTAATCCGTGATATTTATCAGGAAGTGGACGAAGTGCTTTTGTTAAATGAACGAATTGTTCTGCTTTAACAGATAACTCACCAGTGTTTGTGACCATAACAGTCCCTACAACACCAACGATGTCTCCTAAGTCTGCTTTTGTGAAGACTTCGTACGCATCATCTCCAACAGCATCTTTACGCACGTAAATTTGGATTTGGCCTTTGCCATCTTGGATGTGGGCAAAACCTGCTTTCCCTTTTCCACGTTTTGTCATCATTCGACCCGCAATTTGAACGGTTACAGGCTCTTGTTCAGCAAGTGATTCCTTTGTAGCTCCTTCAAATTGGTTGTGGATTTCTTCAGTTGTATTTTTTTGTTTGAATCCAGTACCGAAAGGATCGATTCCTTTTTCGCGTAATTGACTCATTTTTTCACGACGAACTTGTAATTGGTCATTTAATGTTTCTTGTGTTTCTACTTCGAAAGACACGTTTGTTCCTCCTTTGAACGCTGCTTGTTCTTCATAACTCTCCTTATTGTACCAAAAGAAGAGGCTTTATTGAAAGTATTTCAAGGCTTTTTGCTTAAATTTCTGCCAAGCGTTGTTTTTGACGTTCTTCACGTTCTAAATGTTCTACCACGAATTGGTCTAATAACGCTTCTACTGTTTGTAAATTCTCAGCTTCATTAATGGCTACTTTTGTTTTAGAGGCACGTGGCACTCCTTTTAAGTAATAGCCCGCTAATTTACGGAATTCTTTTGTTGCGACTGCTTCGCCTTTCAGGTTGGCAAGTCGTTGTAAGTGTAATTTCGCAATTTCGATTTTCTCTGGAACGGTATTTTCAGGAAGTAATTCGCCTGTTTCTAAATAATGAACCGTTTGACGAATCATCCAAGGGTTCGCTAAGGCTGCACGTCCAATCATAACGCCGTCTACGCCTGCAATATCAATCATGCGTTTAGCATCTTCTGGAGAGCGAACATCCCCGTTTCCAATTAAAGGAATGCGCGTTAAGTTCTTCTTCACCTCTCCTAGGATTTCCCAATCGGCTTTCCCATCATACATTTGAACACGAGTACGGCCATGCATCGCAACGGCGCTCGCACCGGCACGTTCTGCAGCAAGGGCATTTTCAACCGCATATAAATGCTCGTGGTCCCATCCTGTACGCATCTTCACAGTCACAGGCTTATCAACTGCGTCTACAACTGCCGCAACCATTTCGTAAACTTTATTCGGGTCTAACAGCCATTTTGCTCCGGCTTCTGCCTTAATGACTTTGTTGACCGGGCATCCCATGTTGATATCGATAATCGCCGCTTCTGTATTTTCAGCTACATATTTCGCCGCTTCGACCAAAGTATCTTTATTCCCGCCCATGATTTGAACGCTCAGTGGATACTCGTTTGGCTCGATATGAAGCATGCTTAATGTTTTCTCATTACGAAATTGAATCCCTTTGTCACTAATCATTTCGCAAACCACTAAACCGGCACCGAATTCTTTTACAGTGACACGGAAAGCAGAGTTTGAAATCCCAGCCATTGGGGCTACAACTACGCTATTGTCAATTTGAATATCTCCAATTTTGAAACTCATCTTAATCTCCTTTTTCAATCTTTTGAATCGTCTATCAAGTGAACGGCTTCCTTTCAACCAATCGAAAAGCACGAGTTGCATCACCAATAGTGAGTGCGACTCGTGCGCTAAGTTCACTTATTTCTTGCCGGATTATTGTACCATAACCTGCAGTTTCTTGCATTTGTTTCCCCTTAATAAAAAAGTCGTATAGACAACAGGAAGTACATCACTAGGAAACCTCCTGTCAACACTAACTGCCATCCCGTTTTTTCCACTGTTTTTAGTTTAAACGAAATCCAACTAAACAACAAGAAACTGAGAAGAAAGCCTCCTGCCGCAACTGCTAAAATATACAGCATCACAAGGAGCAATCGACCCCCTACTAAGAAATAACCCCCTGTTCCTAACATCGCCACAAAGAAAAGGGCCCACGAAATCCACATCAAGACAGTAGCAACCTTATGCATCTTTACTAAGCCTGGTTGTTTTTCAAAATGTCGTGCTTCCATAAATCGCTTCCTCCTATACCCTTCTTACCAAATATGAATCACTCCGGTAACTAACAAATACTGAAAAATGAACCAAGCCCCTGTAATCAGTAGTTGCCACCAAGTATTTTTTAACGATTTTTCTTCTACCGCAATTAAAATGTGCATCATGAAACTAATAAACGCCATGATCATGAAAATCGGCATAATGAAGATAGCAATTAATAGCCCTCCTGGGACGCCACGACTGGTCGCGAAAATCCATTGTGGCACTAATCCAATCCACATCAAGGCTTCTGCGATATTTTTTGTTTTCTCTAGTTTCATTCAAAACCTCCAATATTATCGAATCGTTTGTTTCTGAATTTGTTTAGCAAGTGATTTTGGAGCTAGCGACAAGAAACAAATGGCAATTCCAAATAAGAACACCACTAATCCAATCACTTCAAAAACGCTATTGAACTGCGAAAATACACCGAGCATGAATGCAAAAATAATGACAGAAACACCGACCTTACGAACGGCCTTTGCAGTGGCTCTGTAATAATCTTCAATCGTTTCAGGTGTAACCGATGTATATTGCAACTTCACAAGTTCCTGATATGATTTTCTCCAATAATTCATCCCCATCCAGAAGATTCCGCCGATGGTCATCGCTGAAAATAGCACTAAAATAGCTGCACCGATTTCGTCCATATTTTCAATAGTTTTTACAGATGAATCCATCTCATCAAACGTCACCAGTGTAACCACCCCACAAATAAATGAGATAAGGGTAAACCACCCTGCTCTGTTTGAACCTTTTCGTTTCATGACAACCTCCTCTATGTTAGGTTCAGTATAAACAAAAATGAGCCGAGACCATAGCCTCGGCTCATTTATTTTAACAATTCTTTATTAATCTAAAATAGTGAATTTCTCGATAAACAACGGACTCACTGAACGGTTTTCGTGAATACGACGAATCGCTTCCGCCATTAATTGGTCAACGCTGATTTGAACAATCTTGCCACCTGTTTTTTCTTCAGGAACTTCGATTGAGTCAGTTACAACGACCTCTTTAATCACTGAGTTGTTAATACGTTCTAATGCTGGTCCAGATAATACGGCGTGCGTACAGCAAGCGTACACTTCTTCAGCACCTGCATCTTTAATCGCTTGTGCAGCAAGAGTGATTGTTCCAGCTGTATCAATCATATCGTCGATTAATACGGCAACTTTCCCTTTCACTTCACCGATGATATTCATAACTTCTGCCACGTTTGCTTTTGGACGACGTTTATCAACAATCGCGATAGGTGCGTGTAAGAACTCAGCCATTTTACGAGCACGAGTTACCCCACCGTGGTCAGGAGATACAACAACGATATCTTTATCTTTGAAGTTGTTTTCTAAGAAGTGGTTCGCAAGAAGTGGAGCTCCTAATAAGTGGTCCACTGGAATGTCGAAGAACCCTTGAATTTGGGCAGCATGTAAATCAAGTGTTAACACACGGTCTGCACCGGCTTGAGTAATCATGTTTGCAACTAATTTTGCAGTGATTGGTTCACGAGATTGTGCTTTACGATCTTGACGAGCGTAGCCATAGTAAGGAATAACAATGTTAATTGTTTTGGCACTCGCACGGCGTAATGCATCCACCATGATTAATAACTCCATTAAGTTATCATTTACTGGATAAGAAGTTGATTGAACGATATACACATGGCAACCACGTACACTCTCATCGATATTGATTTTAATTTCGCCATCGCTGAATTGAGTAACAGAAACTTTACCAAGTTCTAAACCGACTTCTTCAGCAATCTTTGCCGCTAAAGGACGATTTGAGCTTAAAGCGAATATTTTTAAATTAGGATCGGAATAATGTTCCACAATGATAACCCCCGAAGTTTATTTTATAGTACTATCATACCGTTTTTTATTTGATTTTTGAATATTTTTGCTAATTTTTTTTGGAAAAAATTTTAGTCTTTTTGAGCAGATGGTAATTTTGAAGCGTAATCTTCTTTATTCACTTGACGAGAACGTGCAATGGCTAGTGCTCCATCTGGAACATCTTCGGTAATCGTTGAACCTGCTGCAATAAACACATCATCTCCAACGGTAACTGGAGCAACGATATTCGCATTACATCCGATAAACACATGGTTCCCGATTGTCGCACGGTGTTTATTTTTACCGTCGTAGTTTACAAACACAGTTCCACAACCAACGTTAATATCTTCGCCAAGGTCCGCATCCCCAATATAAGTTAAATGACCTACTTTAGTATCGGCACCAAGCGTTGAGTTCTTCACTTCTACAAAGTTACCAATATGAACACGTTCGCCTAATACAGCATTTGGACGTAAGTGTGCAAATGGACCTGCATTGCTGTCTACTTTCATGTGTGATTCTTCGATGTTTGCTGCTACAAGACGAACACCATCTTCTAACACGCTGTCACGAACCACACTGTGTGCTCCGATGAAGCAGTTTGAGCCGATGACTGTTTTACCTTTTAAGACAACACCTGGTTCAATCACAGTGTCTGAACCGATTTGAACCGTTGATTCGATATAAGTTGCTTCTGGGTCGATTAAAGTAACCCCGTTACGCATATGTTCTTCGTTGATACGGTTACGCATATATTTCTCTGCTTTTGAAAGAGCCACGCGGTCGTTTACACCCATTCCTTCATCGAAATCTTTCATTGGATAAGCAGAAACCACTTCTCCACGTTTCTTCAAGATTTCTAATACGTCTGGTAAGTAGTATTCGCCTTGTGCGTTGTCATTACCAACTTCTTGTAGTGCACTAAAGAGCGCTACATTATCAAAGCAGTATGTTCCAGTGTTGATTTCTTTTACTTTTTGTTCTTCAGGAGACGCATCTTTTTGCTCCACGTTTTTAAGAACGGAACCATCTGCGTCACGAATCACACGACCATATCCTGTTGGATCTTCAGCAATCGCAGTCAGAATCGTTGCTTTTGCCCCTGTGCGTTCATGCTCATCCATTAAAGCTGAAAGAGTTTCGCTTGTTAATAATGGAGTATCTCCACAAATCACAATCGTAGTCCCTTCTTTTCCTTTTAGAAGAGATTCTGCTTGTAAAACGGCATGTCCTGTTCCTAATTGCTCTGCTTGAACTGCATACGAAACACGGTCCCCTAGATGATTTTGCACCATTTCAGCACCATGTCCAACAATCGCTACGATTTCAGTAGCTCCTGTTTTTTCTACTTGATCTACAACGTGTTCCACCATTGGTTTCCCGCATACTGGATGCATCACTTTGTAAAGAGCAGATTTCATACGAGTTCCTTTACCTGCTGCTAAAATAATTCCGAATTTTTCTTTCATAATAAGCTCCTCGCTCTTTGAATTTCTACCCTCTAATAGTATAGTAGAACGCTGTTTTTTTCAAGGGAACACTGAAAGAGGGCTTTTTATATTGTTTTGTCTAAATTTAAATAGACACTAATGAATATAACTTTCCTTTTGTACTTCCGCTAGCAGTCAGTAAGCCGACTTTGACAAACAACGATAAGTAGCGTCGGACCGTTGCAGCACTCAGCCCTGTGAGTTCTTGTGCTTGCTGATTACCGATATTCCCATACTGTTCAAGATACGCCTTTACTTGTTCAAAGACTTCTCGTTCTTTAGGTTTTAAAGCTGGCAAGACGACATACTCAGACTTTTCTTCTTCGATGCGGTCAGCTACCTTCACTTCTTCAAACGTTTCTAAAATCACTTCAAGCATGAATTCGACAAAGACAGTTGCATCATTTTCCTGGTTACTGATAGCGAGCGCATCATAGTAGCCTTGTTGATGTGTATGAATCACCGACTCAATCGGAAGCCATTCGAATAGCGGATTCCATCGACTCAAAATTAAACTTTGCCACAATCGTCCCATGCGACCATTTCCATCTTCAAAAGGATGTATCATCTCTAATTCAAAATGAACGAGACAGGATTTTACTAAATCGAGCAAATCGCTGTTCTTAGCCCACGAGAATAACTCTTCCACGAGACTTGTAACAAACTGCGGACGTGCTCCTATGTGAACCACTCGTCCACTCGTATCATAAACGCCCACATCTCTTAATCGAAACTGCCCTGGATGCTTTACAAGGCCATGCGTCAACAGACGGTGCGCCTCTAAGAAATCTTCTACTCTATACGGGTCCATTGAAAATACATGCTCGTACGCCTCATACGCATTTTGGACTTCATGAATATCCTTTGGCGGTCCTAGAACTCTTCGGCCTTCGATAATATCCGTCACTTGTTCTAACGTCAGACTATTATTTTCAATCGCTAACGAGGATTGAATCGAGCGGATTCGGTTTTCCTTGCGCAATAATAGTGGACGTCTCTCAATGGAATATTTTGTCAGGAGTTCTGCAATATGATGCACTAGCACTAACATCTTTTCGGTAATTTGAAAATTCGGTTGCATCTTTCACACCTCTCTTTTCTTTAATTGTAATGGCACTATCTTATAGAATCAAGCGAACAGCGAGCGGATTATGAGCGAAAACGAAGCTCTTATCAAGGCTCTTTTTCATTTATTTTTGTAAAGTGAGTTTTGGCTATTGATTTATTGTATACACAGAACTATACTACTGTATATACAGTAAGGAAAGGGAGAGTTTTATTCTGATGAAAAATGTTCGTTTTATGACACTAACCGCACTATTAACCGCAATCGCCATCTTCATTCCGATAGCGATGCCTCTAAAATTGGTGATTCCACCTGCTTCGTATACACTCGGAAGCCACGTTGCGATTTTTATTGCAATGTTTATTAATCCGTGGATGGCCATCTTCGTCGTCCTAGGATCATCGTATGGCTTCTTTATTTCCGGAGCGTACCCACTCGTCATCGTTTTCCGCGCGCTATCGCATATTCTCTTTGCGACACTTGGAGCCTTTTTCCTACAGAAATATCCAAAGACACTAGAAAACCGCAAAGCCTCATGGATTTTCAACTTCGTATCGGCGCTCATTCACGCAGTCGGCGAAGTATTAGCCTGCCTACTTTTCTACTCGGTTTCAGGGACGGATCTTCAAAGCATGTTTTACGTACTCTTCGTTCTAGTCGGATTTGGTACAGTGATTCACAGTATGGTAGACTATGAATTAGCACTAGCGGTGTATAAAGTTCTACAAAAAAGACGTTAAAAGAGGAAAACTATGCCAAAAGAACGAAAAGCTGAATTACTGAAACTGCTGAAAAACGCGCCAAAGCCACTCAACGGTCAAAGCCTGGCGGATCATTTCCACGTGACACGACAAATTATCGTACAAGATATCGCGCTTCTTCGCGCTGACGGGGCAACGATTTTATCGACTAACCGCGGATATGTCTACAAGGAGCAAGAGAGTTCGCCGTACGTTCATCGCCTCTTTAAGGTCAAACATGATACCAAGGCAATCGAAAGTGAACTGCTGGCGATTGTCGATAATGGAGGTCGTGTGCAAAACATTCAAATCGACCACCCAGTCTATGGCGAAATCCAAACGCTCGTGAAACTGACCTGTCGCCGTGACGTTCAGCACTTCTTGGAGCAAATCCATCAAGCGGACTTCCGCCCACTGTCTTCTTTAACAGACGGTGTGCATTATCATCTGGTAGAAGCTGAGAACCAACAAGATCTCGACTATATCGAAAACGCCCTCGAACAATTAGGGTATTTAGTGAAAGAAGATTAAATGAAAGGAGCACCACACAAATCGTGTGGTGCTCCTCTTACTTATGGTCTATAGTGTTCTTTAGAACTATGCCGTTTCCCTAAGCGTTTCGCCTGAGCTTCTGTCATTTCCACAACATTTCCCCAGTTTGTATTCGATGGCATATTTTCTTTCACATACCAATACACATCCGATTTTCCTTTTTTGGCTACATACACTGTGCGATATTCTTCTTGATTTACCGTCGTTTCGGTGACCGCTTCAGTCTGGGCAACTGTTGTTTCTACTTTTTTCTTAGCAAATAACGGTTCCGCATTTCCTGTCGCATAGTCGATTTTTGCATTGGGCGAAGTGTTATCCAGAGTCACATGAGTCACGCCATCTTTATCAATGTTCTCTTGTTTGGTTCCAAAAGAAATTTTCATAAGGGTTCCATCGCTCTTTATTCCCGCATACTGCAACTCAATTTTTCGAGGGATCAGTTCATCCCCCTCATAAATTGGCGTCACTTTATAATCCAACCAATCATTCGGATGCGCATTAATCCAATCAGAGAGGCTGTTCTCATAGAAAAGCATCGCTGTTTGGTTTGCGGAATCCTTATCGGACAAACTGCCTGTATTTAATAGGGCTGTCATTGGTGTTAAATTCCGTAACTCATTATCAAGTCCGCTAAATTGGTATCCGACTAAATGTCCACGATTCATCAACCAAGCTTCTTTCCCACTTCCTGAATCATCAATTGGCATCTTATAATTATGCCAACCAACTGGATCTACACTGATTTTCGGTTCTCTTTTTGCTTTCGGCTTATCTTTGATATTCAGTTGAATATGAGCTGATGTCGAACGCTCTAATTTATCAAGGTCTCCCAAAACCAATTGTTTTTCCTTCTTAAACGGAAGTAACGAATCTGGCAACTTCGCAGGTGCCACTGTCGTCGTTTCAACTGTTGTGACTTTCGCTACCGACTCTGTTGTAACTGTTGTCGCCGTCGACTCTTCTTTGTGTCCCCCACACGCTGCTAAAGAAACGCAAGCGACTACTAATAACCCCAATTTCCAATTCGATTGAATCTTCACCCTAATTCCCCCTAATTTACTTTGTTAAAAACCACACTAACTAGATTTAGTATAGCCCTCCTTCATCCTGAATACAATAGAGTTTTTATTTAAATTTCGTCCTTTCTGGTGAAAAAAACGTATAGGGTATATCACTAACAGAAAAAGACCTGACATTTCTGCCAGGTCTCTTACGTTATCCCTAATTCAACTCTATGATTTGCTAAACTAAGAGCATTGAACTAGATTCTTCGATATTAAAATTTGTATGTTGAAGAATATTTGTCACGTCTCTTAATTCATGAGACACCCTCAATATCAGAATTTTCTTTTTCCTCTTCATAATGAGGTAATAAATAACATACCTTCCAATCAGAGCCTTTCGAATCAAATCTGTTGGAACAAATTTGTTTTCTAAAACTTCTCCACTCTCAGGAAATGTACAAATCCGATTGAACCCTTTCGTCAGTGCATCCATAAAATGAGCGGCTGATTGTGGAGTCATTAATCTCTTGGAAAGATAATAGAGAATTCCTTCAATATCATTATTCGCTTTTTCGGTTAGTTCAAACTCATATTCCATACTTCTCCCTCAATTTTAGAAGCGCCTCTTTTCCATCTAGCACACGACCTTCTTCGACATCTTCAAGTGCTTCAATTAATAAGCGAGCTTCTTCCATTTTTTGAATCGTGCTTTCATAATATTCGATATCCATCACGACTAATCTCCCATACCCATTTTTAGTTACAAAAATAGGGCCTTGCTCTTC
The DNA here is from genome assembly GCA_938039195.1 of uncultured Carnobacteriaceae bacterium. GTDB lineage: Bacteria > Bacillota > Bacilli > Lactobacillales > Aerococcaceae > Granulicatella. The sequence goes on along the minus strand of CALHVK010000148.1, from coordinate 7,817 downwards.
TTTGCATTGTTTTTCTACTTCAACTGTGTTTTTTAAATCTCTCATCGGAATAATTTTCATATTCATTCCTCCTTTTATTTTATGACTTAATTGTACCATAATTTAGCCACAATTTCATTTACCCTCCTCTCATCATTTAATTACGTTATTTTTTCTCAATGTGTCTTTTATAAAAAAAGAAAGACCTGGCATTTCTGCCAGGTCTAATATTTTCTATTCAGAAGCTAACCACTGATTTGCCCACTCTAGAACCGGTAATTCGCGGTTTGCTAAGAGGACTCCCCACGGTTTCGCCGCACATCGTTTATATTCTTCGACGGCTTCTTCATAAGTGAGTTTCAACGTCGACAACTCGAACTCCTCTAGTTCTTTTGGAGTCATCTCTGTTTTCCCAAAACTGGTCACCCGGCAGAGGAAATAGTGGTTCACATTATGACGGTGAATCTGATTGTAGTAATCACTAACCGTGCCAATCTTGCACAGCACCTCTACACTAACGCCGAGCTCTTCCTTCAACTCGCGATGAATTGCCTCTTCAGGTGTCTCGCCAACTTCTACGCCACCGCCAGCTGTTTCGATAAAAGCTCCGTTGCCGAAAATATCGTCTCTACAAACTCGGACAAAGTAGAAAAAACCTTCCTCGTCCACAACAATCGCACGAGCAACGTGTCGAACATGCGTAATCTCCGTCTTCTCCCACTGCGTATCTTCTAATGTTAATGCTAATTCCTTCACGGCCAAGCTCTCTTTCTACAGTATTTCTCTACGTAAATATCATTAATAACACAAATAGTACAAGTAATCCAACACCTAAGGTTAACGCAATCTTGCCAACACGAATCGCATCTGCATCCGTTTGACTCCCTACCTTCTTACGAGCTTCAAAATCATTGATAAGCCCAAACTTCTTTTTGAATACGATGAGATATCCAAAAGTTGAGAATGTGATTCCTAGTGCGAGTAGGATTATTTTTAATAATAACATTTTCCTCACCTCAGATTTAGCTGAAACTACCATGCTTTCAGCCTTAATTCACTACTATTATCTCTCCTCCAATACAAAAAGACAATATAAACTTACAATTAATCCCTTTCTACCGCTTCTTTTAATATTATTTGGAACATGATAAAATAATAACAAAAGTACATTTGGGAGGGTTTTATGAAAAATAAAATTTTATTAACTTCTGTTACTATCCTGTCTGCACTAATAGTAGCGGCTTGCGGGAACGACAAAAAGAATGCGCCCGAAACAACTGCGACTCCAACAACAGAAGTAACTACAACTGTAACAACTACAACAGCTCCTACAACAACGACTGGAACTTCTGAAGCAAAAGAAGTCTCACTGGCTGACACTCACCGTGTAGGCCGCGGGGATGTCGGTTATTTCAACGTTCCTAAAGACTGGGTAGAATACAAAGATCCAAACGGTGGCCCTCAATTCCAATACGCCACAAAAGATCCATACAATATGATTACGATCAATGGATATGGCAAAGACCAATTAACCGTCAACGCTGGCGAATCTTTTGGGGCTGAGTTACTAGCTAACCGCTTGTATGAAGGCTGGCAATACAATCCTAAAGTCGAAAAAACGCAAAAGGAAAATACAAAATTTGCTGGCGAGGATGCTTTCCTTATTAAAATTCAATTGAAAGATGGCAAATACTTGTTCCAATGGGTTTTCCAAAGAGACGAAAAAGTATATGACGTTTTACTGGAAGGAACAGAGGATACTGTCACAACAATAAGACCTATTCTTGAACAATCTTGGGGCTTAGATTCAAAAACTCCCGGGAAATAAACAAAACTCTAAACTAAATCAAGGAGAACAATCATGATGAAAAACAAAATTTTATTAGCTTCTGTGACTGTCCTGTCTGCTTTAATAGTGGCGGCTTGCGGGAACGGAGAAAAGAAAGCACCAGAAACAACGGCAGCTCCAACAACAGAAGTAACGACAGCTACACCAACTACGACTGCTCCAACAACAACTGCTAGCGCTTCTTCTGATGCAAAAGACATCTCACTTGGAGATACTCAACGTATAGGACGTGAAGATGTTGGCTATATCAATGTCCCTAAAGATTGGATAGTATACAGCAGCTCAAAATATCCTGATCTATTCCGATATTCTTCACCAGATAAATACACTGTTTTATTACTCAAAAGTTTTAGTAAAGAGCAATTTAAACTTAACGATGGGGAACCATGGGGAGCAAAAGCAGTTGCGGACCGCATGTATGTTAAATGGAAAGATGACAAACAACAGACTAGTTTGGACGCCGTCAAGACAAAATTCGCTGGAGAAGAAGCTTTCTTATTAAAAGTAACATTTACAGACGGAAAAACTCTATTCGATTGGTTCTTCCTAAAAGGAGATCTCGTCTATCGAGTTGCAATCGAAGGTACAGAAGAAACAATTAACTCATTAAGATCTATTTTACAAAATACATGGAGCTTAGAACCAAAATTTCCTAGACAATACTAAAAGAGACTGATTCGCACATTTTCACAGTTCGAGAAAAATGAGTTCTCTATTTAAATTCAATCTAAAGAATGGTAAAATAGCCTTGTGACAACAACTTTTAAGGAGAACAATCATCATGAAAAACAAAATTTTATTAGGTTCTGTGACGCTTCTGTCTGCTTTAATGGTAGCGGCTTGCGGAAACGGAGAAAAGAAAGCAACGGAAACAACTGCAGCACCAACAACAGAAGTGACTACAGCTACACCAACTACTGCAGCACCAACGACAACTGCAGGAACTTCTTCTGAAACAAAAGAAGTATCTCTTGAAGATACTCAACGTATCGGACGTGAAGATGTTGGTTATGTCAATGTTCCTAAAGAATGGAAAGAATTCAAAGATTTAAACGGCGGCCCTCAATATCAATACTCTGCATTAGATGCATACAATATTGTGACATTAAATGCCTTCACTAAAGAACAAGCACAACCTGGCAATGGTGAAACATGGGGCGCAGAAATGGTTGCAAACCGATTATATGGCACGTACCAAAAAAATCCTAGCATCGAAAAAATCCAAGGTGCTAAAACAAAAGTGGTCGGAATGGATGCTTTTCTAGTTCAAATTCTTACAAAAGATGGTAAATATTTCTTCACCTGGGTCTTCCAAAAAGACGACAAAGTATATTCAATAAGCTTTGAAGGAAATAAAGAAACACTTCAAAAAATGTTTGACTTGATTGAACAAACATGGGGCTTAGATCCAAAAACTCCAGGAAAATAATCAATAGTTACTGAGACTAATCCCTATGATTAGTCTCTTATTTTATACGCTTTTGGGTTTTATTTAAATTCCATCTCATTAATGGTAAAATAGACCCATAATAACTGTTAAGGAGAACAATTAGTATGAAAAACAAAATTTTATTAGGTTCTGTGACGCTTCTATCTGCTTTAATGGTAGCCGCTTGTGGAAATGGAGAAAAGAAAGCTACGGAAACAACTGCAGCTCCAACAACAGAAGCAACTACAGCTACACCAACTACAACAGCACCGACAACTACTGCGGGTGCTTCTTCTGAAACAAAAGAAGTTTCACTGGCAGATACTCAACGTATCGGACGTGAAGATACTGGTTATGTCAATGTTCCTAAAGACTGGGTAAGGTTCAAAGAAATCCAAGGAAACAATCCACAACAGTATCAATACACAGCAGATGGATACAATGTTGTGACATTAACCGGCTATCCTAAAGACAAAGTAAAAGTTGGAAATGGTGAAACTTTTGGCGCAGAATTAGTGGCTAACCGTCTATATAGTACATACGAAAATAATTCTGAAATTGCTAAAATCCAAGGGGCAAAATCCAAAGTGATTGGGCTTGATGCTTTTGTCATCCAATCTCTCACAAAAGATGGAAAATATTTCTTTACCTGGATCTTCCAAAAAGACGAGAAAGTATATACAGTAGCCTTTGACGGAGACAAAAACACTCTTCAAAAAATGATTGACTTGATTGAACAAACATGGGGCTTAGACCCAAACACTCCTGGAAAATAATCAATTGTTAATTACTGAGACTAATCCATGCGATTAGTCTCTTTTCTTATGCTCTATTGGCCCTCTTTTTTAGCCAAAAAAATTTCCTAGTTGATTTTTCATTCACGTGTGATATAATACGAGTATAATAAACCTATTAAGGAGAACATTTATCATGAAAAACAAAATTTTATTAAGCTCTGTAACGCTTCTATCTGCTTTAATGGTAGCCGCTTGTGGAAACGGAGAAAAGAAAACAGCGGAAACTGCTGCAGCACCAACGACTGAAGTCGCTAAAGAAACTACAGCTGCACCAACAACTACTGCTAAAACAACTACTGCTAAAACAACAACTCCTGAAGCTTCTTCAGAGACAAAAAAAGTATCTCTTGAAGACACTCAACGTGTTGGGAAAGATAATATTGGCTATGTCAACGTCCCTAAAGACTGGGTAGTATTCAAAGCCTCAAACGACCCTGACAGCTTCTATTATTCGTCATCAGATCAATATAATATTCTGTATCTAAATTCTTATCCTAAAGATCAAGTTAAACTTAATGATGGTGAAACGTTTGGCGCAAGATTAATTGCGGACCGTATATTCAATAACTTGAAAAATGATAAAGAACAAACTAGTCTTCAAGGCGTAAAAGCTGATTTTGCAGGAGAAAAAGGTTTCTTAATAAAAGCAACATTCTCTGATGGTAAAACCATGTTCGAATGGATCTTCCAAAAAGGAGACACAGTTTATATAGTCTCAATCGAAGGAACAGAAGAAATGGTTAAATCGTTAAGACCTGTTTTTGAACAATCTTGGGGCTTAAATGCAAAAACTCCAGGGCAATAATTAAAAATGATGAAATAAATTAAGGTTAGACCCGTTAGGAGAATAATTTTTATGAAAAACAAAATCGTATTATGCTCTGTAACGCTTCTATCTGCTTTAATGGTGGCGGCTTGCGGAAACGGAGAAAAGAAAACAGCGGAAACTGCTGCAGCTCCAACGACTGAAGTCGCTAAAGAAACTACAGCTGCACCAACGAAAACAGCTCCAACGACTACTGCTGGTGCTTCTTCTACAGAAAAAAAGGTATCATTTGAAGATACTCAACGCGTTGGACGTGAAGAATATGGTTATATCAACGTCCCTAAAGACTGGGCAGCATACCAAGATAAAAACACTGGTACTCAATTCCAGTTTTCTTCACCAGATAAATACAATGTGTTATCAATGAAGGCGTACACTAAAGATGAAATTAAAGTGAAAGATGATGAGAAATTCGGTGCAGAATTACTTGCCAACCGTTTGTATAACAACTGGGAAAATAACAAACAAGTGAAACAAGTACAGGGTGTAAAAGCTAAATTTGCTGGAGAGCAAGCTTTCTTAGTAAAAGTAGTATTTACAGATGGAAAATACATGTACGAATGGATTTTCCAAAAAGGCGAGAAAGTTTATGATGTCGCACTCGAAGGTACAGCAGATACAATCAATACTTTAAGACCTTTCTTTGAGCAATCATTTGGCTTAGATCCAAACACCCCAGGAAAATAATGACTAACATACTAAAAGAGACTAATCACACATGGATTAGTCTCTTTTGTTATACTCTTTGCTTTTATGCGAAAACGTTGCCTATTTAAATGAACTCTAAAAAATGATAAAATATTTGTAAGTCAACCACTTTAAGGAGATTCAGCATTATGAAAAGCAAAATTTTATTCGGTTCTATGACGCTCCTATCTGCGTTTATACTAGCGGCATGCGGAAATGGAGAAAAGAAAACAAACGAAACTACAGCAGAACCAACAACAGAAGTAACGACAACTGCTCCTACAACAACTGGGGGTACTTCTTCTGAGACAAAAGCAGTCTCATATGCAAACACTCAACGTATCGGAAATGATAATATTGGGTATGTTAATGTTCCAAAAGATTGGATACGAAGCACTAAAAATGAAAAGCTATTCGAGTACGATTCAAAAGATGAAAATAGCCTCGTCATACTACAGTCTTTCGCTAAAAGTGACGTACATCCACAGGATCAGCACGCTTTTGGAGTAAAACTCATTGCTACTCATTATTATAATACCCTCAAAGAAGAGGACGGTGTGGCAAATATAGACGGTGAATGGTCAAAGGTAGGTGGAGAGAACGCCTACGTGCTTAAAACACACACAAAAAATGGAAATTATATTTTTCATTGGATTTTCCAAAAAGGCGATAAAGTATACGTCATCGTACTTGAAGGTACTGAGCAAGATATCAAAACCTTCAGACCTATGCTCGAACAATCTTGGGGCTTGGATCCAAACACTCCAGGAAAATAATCACTCATATACTAAAAGAGACTAATCACACATGGATTAGTCTCTTTCTTTATCCTTATACTCTTGTAGCCCACTCTTCGCGCAAAATCCCATACTTCACGCTGTCATAATACTGACCTTGATAGTAACGGACTTTACGAATTTGCCCTTCTTTTAGGAATCCTAATTTCTCAGCAACGGCCATCATTGCACCGTTCCCGCTCCAAGTCGTCATTCCAATATGTTCGAGCGCATCGGTTTCGTGGAAAATGGCATCCACCCACTTCGTTAGCGCGGTAGTCGCAACTCCCTGACCCCACAACTGGTCATCGTAAATCACAATCCCGATTTCTAGCCATCGTGTGGCTTCATCCACCCATGATTTTGAAACCATCCCAACAGGCAGACCGTCAACTACAATACATCTACAATCTTCGCTCATTAAAAAGGCTGCAATAGGGCTTTCTTCAAAGCTTTTAGCATCGTCAAACTTGCGATAGTCATTAAAATACGGCGCGTTAAACTTCGTCCACTCTGGCTTCTCCGTTGAAAAGCCACTCTTCCAAATCGTTTCAAGGAAGCTTTTGTTAAAAGGAACTAGTTGCATCTCGGTCGTTTGTGTTAAGCTTTCCACTGATTCATTCCTCCTTCAACATTTACCACGTCAAAACCTTTTGTCTCCAAGAACTTGCAGGCACGTTCAGAACGCATGCCGCCTTGGCAAATCACGTAGTAGCGTTTGGACGCATCCAACTGCTGATATCCATTCTCTAACGTGCTAAGTGGCGCATTCTCAGCACCTTCGATATGCCCTGCTTGAAATTCTTCCACTTCACGAACGTCTAGAATCGTAAGGTCCTCTTTTTGATGCAACGCTTGAAATGCTGCTGGTTCAATTCTTTCCATTTTCTTACTCCCTTTCTCCTACTTCATTTTCTCTCACTTCCTACCGTATCATATTCCAGTGAAAATACAAAGCGCCATGAACGAATCCATGCATGGCACTGTCATTATTTAATATTATGTTTGTTCATCTTTTGTTGGAAAATTCCAGTGATGATTTCACGCAATTCTTCGCGTTCTTTTTCAGGAAGTTCTCCTTCTTGTTTTGCGACTGCGTAAAGTTCAGGATTTTCTTTCGCGATGCGTTGAACGGTTTTTGTTGTCGCATGACCTCTAACTAAAAATGGAATTGCCTTAATCCATTCTTATGGCACTAGTGCTAGAATTTTCTTAGCCGCTTCTTTATCCGTCAACACCGCTGTGCTCAATCCTTTTTTAATTTGTTCTTGTTCCCTTTCTGTAAAATCTTTTATATCCATCTGGTATCCCCTTTTCTATTCCTTATTTCTACATAAATGATATACGTACTATTGTAGACCTGTCTGGATTCAAGAACAACTCAAGCGATTTTTCTACGAACGCTCCACATATTTCGCATTATCCATAATAAATGGCTTCGCTAACCCTTCGCCGGTATAGTCTTGATATTTCG
>CALHVK010000147.1 GCA_938039195.1 uncultured Carnobacteriaceae bacterium | reverse complement strand
TCATGATACGTTCAACTTCTCCACCGAAGTCCGCGTGTCCTGGTGTGTCCATGATGTTGATACGAGTTCCTTTATATTGAACAGCTGTATTTTTCGCTAAAATAGTAATACCGCGTTCACGTTCGATATCGTTTGAGTCCATCGCACGTTCTGATAATTCTGTACGTGCATCTAATGTTTCAGATTGTTTTAATAATTCATCCACAAGTGTTGTTTTACCATGGTCAACGTGGGCGATAATAGCAATATTGCGAATATCTTCTCTTAATTTCATGTATTTCCTCCATTGATTGACAAAATGAAAGTGATGGAATCGAACGCTAAAAGAGCTCCTCCATCACCTAAACTTCTTCTCTTAACTTAAAAAGTATACTACAAAAACACTGTAAACTCAAAAGATAAAAACAATAAGTATCATCTCCGTACGATCTGTAAAGAGATGATACTTATTCATGATTCATTGAAGTTATTTAGCTTCGAACCAATTGTCCCCTACATTGCTATCTGCTCGTAGCGGCACTTTCAAGCTCACGGCATTTTCCATAACTTCTTCTACTAAGCTTTGAAGGCTTTCTAATTCCTCTTGTGGCACTTCGAAAATCAATTCATCGTGTACTTGTAATAATAGTTTTGCTTTGAATTGACGTTCTCTCATTTCACGGTCCAATTCAATCATGGCCATCTTCAAAATATCTGCTGCACTTCCTTGAATTGGTGAGTTCATCGCTGTACGTTCCGCAAACGAGCGTAAATTAAAGTTACTTGAATGAATATCTGGTAAGTAGCGGCGACGATGAAATAACGTTTCCACATAATCTTTCTCACGCGCTTCTTTTACTACAGATTCCATAAACTCTTTTACCCCTTGGAACTCTTCCAAATAACGGTCGATAAATTCTTTAGCTCTCTTACGGGAGATATTCAAGTTTTGCGATAATCCGTAATCACTAATTCCATATACAATTCCAAAGTTTACTGCTTTGGCTTGGCGACGCATTTCACTTGTTACATCGTCTGGATTGGTAATACCAAACACGCGCATTGCCGTATTGGTATGAATGTCTACATTATTTTTGAAGGCTTCAATCATATGTTTATCGCCAGCAATATGTGCTAATACACGCAATTCAATTTGCGAGTAGTCACTTGAGAGAATCTTCCAATCGTCATGTTCTGGTAGGAACGCGTAACGAATACGACGCCCCTCTTTCGTACGAATTGGAATATTTTGTAAGTTTGGATCTACCGAGCTAAGACGACCCGTTTGCGTTAAGTTTTGGACAAAACGAGTGTGAATCTTGCCGTCTTCTTGAATATACGCTTGCAGACCTTCTACATATGTTGAATTTAATTTCGCTAATTGACGATATTCTAAAATCAATTCTACGATAGGAGCTTGATGCGCTAACTTCTCAAGAACATCTACCGCTGTTGAATAACCTGTTTTCGTCTTCTTAATTACTGGTAATCCCATCTTTTCAAATAAGATAACCCCTAGTTGTTTGGTCGAATTGATATTAAACTCTTCTCCAGCTAGCGTGTAAATTTCTTGTTCGATTTCTTTTAGACGTGCTTCAAATTCTACACCCATTTCAACTAAGCGTTCTTTATCGACACGAATCCCTTGGATTTCCATACGTGCTAAAATGTCGCTCACTGGTAATTCCATTTCCCAATAAAGATGCGCTTGTTCATTTTCTTCAAGGCGTTTCAATAATTTTTCAGGTGCTAATGCGATTGTATAGACTTTCGCTGCTAAATGCTGATTCCAAACCTCTTCATCTTCAGGAATTTGGATTTTAACGCCTTTGCCATAGACGGCTTCATCGCTAGAAAGAATCGTCACATCGACACGACGCGCCACATCACTAATCTCTTTCACGATATCATTCGTATCCACTAGGTAAGCAAGTAGTGACACATCATATTTGGCACCTTCTAACACCAGACCGAAACGATGTGCAAGCACTTTGGCTGCTTTTGTATCAAATAAATGTTTTTCAACAGAAGCATCTGCCAGCCATTCCTTGAAAGCTTTTGAAGCAACGGCCGTATCTAAATCTGTCACGAAGACTTCTTTTTCATTTCCGAAGGCAACGGCAATCACTTGTGCTACATGATAGTTCGCTTCAAGCGTTTCAAAATGCACACTAGTAGCATCTTTAAGCAACTCTTCTGTAATCTCGACCACACGTTTGACGTTTGGACGATCGGCTTTTGGTGCTTCTTCTACAGCAGCGGCACCTGAATTTAATAGTTCTGATTGGAATGAATTGAAGTTCATTTCTTTATAAAATGCCATCAAGGCTTCGACATCTTGTTCCTTACGAAGTGTATCCTCTAGCGTGATTTCAAGTGGAGAGTCCACATTGATGCGTGCTAACTTCTTACTTAAAAAGGCTAGCTCTTTATCGTTAATCAAGTTTTCTTTTAGCTTACTCTTCTTCATTTCATCGACATGTTCGTAGATTCCTTCTACACTGCCGAACTCTTGAAGAAGTTTCACCGCTGTCTTCTCTCCGACTTTTGTAACACCAGGATAGTTATCGGAAGAATCTCCCATTAACCCCTTCATATCGATGATTTGTTCAGGAGTCAAACCGTATTTTTCGAAAATCACTTCAGGAGTGTACTCAACTAATTCTGTCACTCCTTTTGTGGTAATTTTTACAGTGATATTATTATCCGCAAGCTGAATCAAGTCCTTATCTCCTGAAAGAACCACAACTTCATATCCAGCGGCTTCCCCTTGTTTTGCAAGAGTACCGATAATATCATCCGCTTCGTAATGGTTTAGACGGTAATGAGGAATCCCCCACGCATCTAAAAGCACATTAAAATAAGGCATCTGTTCGATAAATTCACCAGGAGTTTTCGAACGACCTCCTTTGTAATCTGCATACATTTCTGTACGAAAAGTTGTCTTCCCAGCATCCCACGCGACAAGCACATGAGTCGGTTTTTCAGAGTCTAAGATGGACTTAAACATACGGTGAAATGAATAGAGTGCATTTGTATGTAAGCCATTAGCGTTTTTAAAACGATTTAAATCTAAAATTGAGAAAAATGCGCGGAATGCTAAGCTGCTTCCGTCAACGAGTAATAATTTTTGTTTCGCCATAATATGCCTCCTAATTTGTCATTACCAGTGTAACAAATAAACAATCCTATGGACACTAAAAAGAGCTTTTTTATGATAACCGTAAATAGATTTTAATGGCGAGTCCCCACTATGAAGCCTTTAGTTTTCAGTATTTACCGTAATTAAAAACAGTAAACCAAATGATTTACTGTTTCTTTGATAAATTATATTTCATCTCGAACGGTTTATAACACTTTTTCTAAAACGACAGCTTTCCCATGTTCGTTTTCTTTTTCAATTCCAATTTCTGTAAAACCACATTTTTCCCAAAATCTTTTACTTTGAGGATTTCCTTTCATATAAGCAAGTCTTACTTTAATAAATCCTTCTTCTCTAAAAGCTTTTAAAACCTCATTAATAATAAGGCTTCCCTTTCCTTGCCCAGACTCTTTACAATTCATTATAAAAAGGCCAATATAGATAGTTTCTTTTGTTGGAAAAGATACAATGAAATCCATAATAGCAACTAATCTATTTTCATTAAAGAAACCTATGTAAAATTTATCATCCATATTTTTACCTTCTGGAAGAGCCTGTAAATCATTTAATACAGATTGTTTACTAGGTTTTGGCGGACAATAGTTAAAGTACAATGGATTACCATTTTCTAAATCCAAAATAAGAGACACATCATTCTCCCCCATCCTTCTAATATTATAAACGGTAGATAATTTGCTTAAATCCATCTTTTTCCCTCCAGAAATTAGCTTCAATGTAAATTTTATCATTTTTTCTCCATGTCAAATCTATTAAATTAAATAGACTGGCGAAGTGTTCTACTGCTTGTTTATAAACATAAAAAAAGCCTGACTTTCTGCCAAGCTTTTTGTTCATTTAGTTTTGTGTTGGAGAAGTGTTTGATAAGAGTTTTTCATAAGCAAACTCATATTTTTGTACATCTCCTGCTCCCATAAAGACAATCACAGCATCTTTATAATTTAATAATGGAGATACATTATCCAGTGGTAATACTTTCGCTCCACCTTTTACTAATTTTGCTAAATCCTCGATAGAAACATCCCCTGCTTCTTCACGAACAGATGCAAAGATATCGCATAAGTATACATGGTCAGCAAGTGATAACACTGCTGCAAACTCTTCTAAAAGTGCAATTGTACGAGTAAATGTATGTGGTTGGAAGACCGCCACCACTTCTTTTTCTGGATATTTTTGACGTGCCGCATCTAATGTTGCACGAATTTCAGATGGATGGTGAGCGTAGTCATCGATGATTGTAACGCCGTTAATCACTTTTTCAGAGAAGCGACGTTTTACCCCACCGAAAGTGCTGAATTGTTCAGCTAATTCATTACGATCTAAATCATTTAAGTAGTAGAACGCGATAATCGCTAATGCATTAAGGATATTGTGGTCTCCATATGTTGGAATATAGAAATGACCGTACAACTCACCTTTAATATAAGCATCGAAGTAGCTTCCGCCTTTTTCCTTACGGATGTTTTTAGCAATCACATCATTATGTTCGCCAACACCGTAATAAGTGACAGGTACGATGGCATCTAATGTACGTAATCTTTCGTCATCCCCACAAGCGATAATTCCTTTTTTCACTTGTTTACCGAATGCTTCAAAAGCACTTTGAACATCATCGATATCTGTATAGTAATCAGGATGGTCAAAGTCGATATTAGTCATGATGGCATAATCTGGACGGTACGCCATAAAGTGACGTTTATATTCACAAGCTTCTAAAACGAAGTACTCTGAATTTTCAATCCCTTTACCAGTTCCATCACCGATAAGATAGCTTGTTGGCTCCATTCCACTTAATACGTGTGAAAGTAACCCTGTTGTACTTGTTTTACCGTGAGAACCTGTAATAGCAACACTCTTATAATTTTTCAATAATTCACCAAGGAATTTATGGTATCGAATCACTTCTACACCTTTTTCACGAGCAGAAACTAATTCTTCGTGGCTATCTGGAAATGCATTCCCAGCAATCACAATTTGCCCCTCTTTAATGTTGTCAGCGCTGAAAGGTAACAATGTAATGCCAGCTTCTTCCAATCCTTTTTGTGTAAAGAAGTATTGTTCTAAGTCTGACCCTTGAACTTTATAGCCTTCTCCATGTAATACTAAGGCTAATGCACTCATACCTGATCCTTTTATTCCCGTAAAGTGATAAATCTTACTTTTATCCATTTTTTCTCCTCGCTTTTCTACTACTGTTTTTTTGGATGAACATATGGCAACTGACGGTCTTGTTGCTCCTGTTCCATAATCATCGATAACGATTTTTTCATTGCACGTCTTTGTTTCCCTGTTAATGGTTTCTCCGGCGCTTTTCGTCTTTCAACTTTTGTCTCCGGCAACCCTTCTAACAAGGACTCTTGTACGACTTCAACATCTGAATTTTGTTTGCGTTTAAAGGCTGGTATATAACCTTTTGTTGCAAAAACCTGACTTTGTACCGACACTTGGTGTGTTGTACCATTATACTCTTTCAAGCGTTTTTCAATAGTGTCATCTTCTTCATCAACCGACACCAATAAAGCTTCTTCCTTCTCGAATAAAATTAAGTCTGTGCTACTTGGTAATAGCTCGCTTTCTAATTCGCGATAAGAAACTTTTGGCTCAACCTCTTTTTCCAAGCCTCTCGTACTAGATGGCACTGAACTTGGTTTAAACGGTTTTCGTTGATTCGTATTCAAATAAGAAGTCCAATCAACACGTGGTTTATACTTTTGATGTCCCTCGGTTGCCTTCTCCTTAAACGAACGAAATTGAGCCGGTAATTGATGTTCCTCTTTGTCAATCGGTTGTAAGAGTGCTGCATCAGGTTTCTCATCAAAAGGTAAGGATTCGTGTGGAGTCTCATCTTTTCTTGTCGCATCAACTCGTGTCATTTCTTCAACAACTTGATCTTCAAAACTTTGACCTTGCTTCAAGTAATTCGGAAAAGTAGTCTTTTCACGTCTTGATTGCAAAGAAGCGAATGAATCGATTTTCTCGTTAAATGGTTCATTCATGACTCCCTATCCTCCTTTATTGTAAGTTTAATGATTTAAATGGCGTTCCTACTGGAGTCGCATCATCTAATACTAAGATACCTTTTTTGGCTGGTGCATTTTCTAATCCTAATTCACGCGCTGAGCAAAGCATTCCGTAACTTGCAACACCGCGTAATTCACCTGCCCAAATAATAGCACCACTAGGCATTACTGTACCAGGTTTAGCAACGACTACTTTTTGTCCTGCTTTTACGTTTGGTGCTCCGCAGACGATTTGTAACACTTCAGAGTCACTTACTCGTGTCATTGTAACGTGTAAGTGGTCAGAATCTTCATGATCCACGCAACTTTCAACGTATCCAACAACGAGTGCATCTTCAGGGGTTAAATCTAAAGACGAAACATCAAATCCAGCTTTTTCAATTAAGCCTTTCACCACTTCTTGTTGCTCGGGTGTTAAGATTTGTTGTCCATCTTCTTCAAATGAAATTACTTCAGAAATCTTTTCAATATTATATCCTAGAACTTCATTTGACTCACGAACAAAGACTTGAGTCACATTTCCTTTTTTCTCATAGTCTACGTCATAACGACTAGCCGAACCGCTTGTTAATAATAACGTATCGCCGATTCCTTTTTTATTATAAAAACTTAACCACATAAATTTACCTCTTTATTATTAATTTGTTCTTCCGTCTAAAATGGTGTTCACTGTGCTACGGTCTAACGCACGGATTGTTTGGATGACCATTTCACGTGCTGCTTCGTAGTCACGAATCGAGAACATTGTTTGATGTGTATGGATATAACGAGCACATACACCAATCACCGCACTCGGAACTCCTTGATTCATTAAGTGTGCTTTACCAGCATCTGTTCCACCTTGAGAAACAAAGTATTGGAACGGAATGTTATGGGTTAATGCAGTGTCTTCTAAGAATTCTTTCATACGAGGAAGAGTCACCATACCTGGGTCTAAAATACGTAATAAGAATCCTTGGTCTAAGTGTCCAAATGTTTCTTTTGAACCATTAATATCATCTGCTGCTGAGCAGTCTACCGCAAAGAACAAATCAGGATTGAACTTCGTCACACTTGGACCCGTTCCACGTAATCCAACTTCTTCTTGCACATTTGCTCCAGCGATTAATGTATTTGGTAATTTCTCGTCTTTAACAGCTTTTAATGCTTCAAGAACCACTGTACATCCATAACGATTATCCCATGATTTAGAAATCATGCGTTTCTTATTGGCCGTCCAAATGGTTTCCACATCCGGAACGATTGTATCGCCAGGACGGCAGCCATATTCAAGCGCTTCTTCACGTGAAGTAAATCCAGCATCAAATAAAATGTCGGTTACTTTCACAGCTGGTTGTTGACCACCAGCCGCGCGTAATAAATGTGGTGGAATTGAAGATGAAATAATTGGATAGTCTCCATTACGAGTTAATAATGTAAAACGTTGTGCTGAAACCACATATGGGTTCCATCCACCTAAAGGACTTACTTTAAACATTCCGTTTGGAGTGATATTTGTTACCATGAAACCAACTTCGTCCATGTGTGCTGCAATCATAATGCGAGGTGCATCTTCTTCTTTGCTCTCACGAACCCCAAAAATCCCACCTAAGCCGTCTTGTTCAATACGGTCTACTAAAGGTGTTAATTCGCTTCTCATAAAGTCACGAATACGGCCCTCATGTCCACTTGTTCCTTTCATTTCTGTTAACGTTTTGATTAATTGTTCTGTATGAGCTTCCATTGTATCCTCTTCTTTCCTAGCACTTTAAAATATCTTATAAACGCGCCAAAAGCTGGAGGAACTCCAGCTTTCTTTGATTATCCAATTCTGTATAAATCAATAACGGCTCCTGTTTTTGCATCTGCATAAAATTCGTATTGGACAAGTTCATCATCTTCCTTGCGAGTAACCCCACCATAATAAACTTCCCCATAAAATTCTGGGCTATCCACGAATACAGGTTCCATTTCAATCCAAGAGCCTTCGATGGTTCCTACGACTTGAAATAATTTACGTACATTTTGAACAATAACATCTCCATTGACATTTCTGCGTTCAAACCATTTTGAAGTGACCCATGCTCCAATAACAGCACCTGCTGCTAGAAGAAAACTTGCACCTTTGAAACTATTTTTTGATTCCATATGAATCAGGCTCCTTTATTTGTTATTCAGGTTGTTTAAAAGCTTTTCTCTCTTGTGGGAAAATCACTTCCACACGATAAATCGGATGACCTTTTGCTGAAAATTTCTCTTCATATTCTGTCATCACATTTCCTGGAAATTCCACTTGATGTAAATCTAACCAAACTTGTTTTAACACAAGTCCAAATTGCGAGAATGAAGCAAGGCTATATTCAAACAATCCGCGGTTATCTGTCTTGAAGTGTAATTCTCCAAATGGTGGTAATACTTTTTCATATCCTACTAAGAAACTTTCATGAGTCAAGCGACGTTTGGCATGACGTTTCTTTGGCCATGGATCTGAGAAGTTCAAGTAAATTTGGTCTACTTCACCATCTTCGAAGTAGTCTGTTACTTGTCCACCGTTCACATGTAATAATTGTAAGTTTGGAACATCTGCTGCAAGAGCTTTTTCAAGTGCGACTACTAGGACGCTTTCTTGAATCTCGATTCCAATATAGTTAATGTTTGGGTTTTGACGTGCCATACCGCTCACGAATTGGCCTTTCCCAGAACCAATCTCAATATGGATTGGATTGTTATTGCCAAAACGTTCATGCCATCTTCCCTTCCATTGTGCTGGATCTTGGATGACCATTTCTGGGTGAGAGGCTAAAGCATCTTTTGCCCAAGGTTTATTTCTTAATCTCAAAGTCTAACTCCTGTCTATTCTTCTGCGGGTTTTCCAATACGATTATTGTAAATCGACTTCACCAAAAGAATTTTCTCGTTCATTTCAAGGTAACGTCCCTCGAAGTGCGTTTTCTTAATATAATTCAAGCAATTCATTAAGGCATACCATTCAATTCGTTGATAAATATTTGTAGACAGTTGTAATCCATACATATCAAGCCATTCACCCCATTGATGAACAGGAATGTATTGTGTCAAGATCATTGTCAAATCAGAAACTGGATCGGCAAGACGAACCATTTCCCAGTCGACAAGGTAGAGCTTTCCGTCTTCAGATAACATAAAGTTACGACGATCAAGGTCTCCGTGACAAACTGTTTTCCCAACTTCGCTAACTAGCGGAATAGTCTCAATTAAGTAATTTAATACTTCGTTTAAGAAACGGTGGGTTTGTAATCCTGACTGTAAATTATTTAAATATTCATCGATGAATTTTTGAGTGCTATACTCTTCACCTTGAATTTGTTGTAACATTTGTAAAAGATTTGGGGATTGGTGAATCTGTTTTAACAGCTCAATGACTTCGACGGAACCCATTTCTTCCTTAGTGAGGGATCTGCCAGACAACCATTCTTGAGCTGTAATGACATCACCATTACCCGCACGTTTGGTCCATATTAACTTAGGAGTGATACCTTCACCCGATAGTACCGCTAAAAACGGTGAAGCATTTCTCTTTAGAAATACACGTTCATGGTCTTTTACTCCCATGTACGCTTGACCGGTGTCCCCACCAATTGGATGGAGATCCCATCCTGAGTCCATGTTATATTCCATCTATTCCATCCCTAACGACAAATTCTGTTTCCTTTAATAAATCTATTCTTTTATTTTATGGTTTTATGCCATTTGAGTCAAGTTTGTGCGCTACTTTTAACCTACAAACTTAAATTTTTCTTCTCTTCTTAAGGAATCGATACCGTAAATAAAATTGTGTGAATAAGATCCCGAAAATCGGATATAAAACAATTCCTACTAACCCAATTAATTCGCGCATGCCAATTGCAGAAGAAATCCCAAGTACAACACCGGATGCGACCATCGTCATCATGAGAACCGATAAATCATCCTTAAGTCGAGTATTACTATCCACTAAAGAAGCAAAATGACTATTTTGTGTATTCGCGCTTTGAATCACTCCTACCAGTTGGAATCCTAAAAGCATCACAAGTATCGCGTTTACGATAAAGTTCCAATAATACGGTTGGGAGAATAACGCCACTACAAAGCTCACAACTGCCAGCTGTAATAACAAACTCATGTACTGGCTTGTTCGAATAACTGTACGACTTACTAAATAGCGATGTCCACTAGGTTGATTTCCAACAAGCATCTTCAATACGCCATCGAGATAACTTCGACGATGTGCGTGAGGTTTATGCACCATTGGCACATCTACAAATAAAGCAAATAAACGATAAATCCGTTGTTGTCTTTCTAATTCCATTTCAATCATTTTATCAAATTGGTATACGAACGCAGCTTTCCCATAATATTGTTCGACAAAGATACTTAGAAGTACTGGAATAACTACTAATACCATCGACCAACCTTCAGAAATCCATAAAAACATTCCGAAGAAGTTCGCTGCTGCAATCATGTAAATCCCCAGTTTTTCCATCCATGTAAAATGAAGGACTCCACGGTAAGCGTATTTTGTACAACGGAATAATAAGTCTTTAAAGAACACTTGTAATAGGAATAATTTAACGAACATACTCATATTCGTTCCAAAAGCTTGTGCCAAAATTGGAAAGACAATTCCAGTTGATGCTAACATCACGAGTAGCGGAAGCACCCAACTTCGACGAATGGCTTTTTGTAAATACGCCTTAAAGTCTTGTCCTACTACCGATAAAAAGATCCCATCGGCTGGTTCGAGTAATGTTGCGACTCCACCGAAGAATGGAACACTCGCTAGTAAAACTCCAAGTAATCCTAACAATGGTAATTCCAACACACGAATTGTTTGAATCCAACTCGAATATTGCACCATGATAAAGCCAAATAAGAAAAATAAAACAATTAAGAAATGGTCATTCAGTACATAACGCATATACTTCATGCTTTTCTTTTGATATTTTCTTACTCGAGTCTCAAAAAGCTCTGCACTATTCATGGGCATCGTCCCCTGTCGTTAATGCAAAGTAGATTTCCTCTAAAGAAGATTCTTCAATATTCGAAGTGGCGCGTAAGCCTTCGATATCTCCTTGAGCAATCACTTTCCCTTCGTGTAACACGATGAAACGATCGCAATACTTCTCAGCAGTATCCAATACGTGCGTGGACATTAAAATCGCTGCACCCTTTTCTTTCTTCTCTTTTAAGACTTGAAGTAAAGTACGAATCCCAAGTGGGTCTAGCCCTAGGAATGGTTCATCGACCACATAGACGGGTACATCTAGCATTAACGCACAGACGATTAATACTTTTTGCTTCATCCCTTTTGAGAAATACGCTGGGAACCAGTCTAATTGCTTCGTTAAACGGAATGCTTCCACAAGCTCCATTGCATGCTTCATTGTCTCTTCGTTCATTTGATGATACGAACGAGCCACAAATTCAATATGTTCTCTAAATGTCAATTCTTCATAGAGAACTGGGCTTTCTGGAATGACCGCAATCGATTGACGGTAGCCACGTTGGTTTTCGAGGATGCTTAATTGCTCCACTTCCACTCTTCCGCTAAAAGGGGTCAGTTGCCCAATAATTGTTTTAATCGTTGTACTCTTTCCGGCACCATTCAGCCCGATAAGGCCACAAATCTCTCCTGGATTCACATCAAAAGTGATGTCGGTAATAACAGGAACTTTCGTATATCCTGCAGTCACTTTGTTTAATTGTAGTGTCATATAGATTCTCCTATCTAACTATTCTCCTTATTATACCATAAAGCCAAAAAAAGTGTGAAAGGACGCGGAATAAGTGCACTTTTCTTATTCAAGTATAGAACCCTCGAACAATTTCACCTCTAAGAACTAAATAACAGCTCTCCGTCCTGAAAGCCTTTCATTTTACAGCATTTTTTGATACCATAGAGGTACGAACCCAAGGAGGAAACACCATGACAGATTGCATTTTTGACAAAATTATTAACAAAGAAATTCCAGCACATATTGTGTATGAAGATGACGTAGTTCTTGCGTTCCTCGATATCTCGCAAGTAACACCTGGACACACACTGGTTGTTCCAAAGAAACACGTGGCAAATATCTTTGAATATGACGAAGACTTAGCAAGCGCAGTTTTTGCACGTATTCCTAAAATCGCACGTGCCGTTCAAGCATCGAACCCAGATATTAAAGGATTAAACATTTTAAGTAATAACGGGGAGTTGGCCTACCAAAGCGTCTTCCACTCTCACATCCATTTAATCCCACGCTATACAAATGAAGATGGCTTTGGATTAAGATGGCAGCCAACTAACCCAAGTTCAGAAGTATTAGCAGAAATCGCGCAATCAATTCGCGAACAAATGGAGGCATAATCAATGAGTAAATTTCTAAAAGGTTTTATTTTCGGTAGTGTTATCGGAGGCGCCGTTGCCCTACTAAACAATCCAAGAAGCGGAAAGGAAAACCGCGAAATTCTATCTAAACAAATTCAAGAAGTAACACAGGATGTTACCGTGATTAATACTGGTAAAACAACTCTTCAAAGAGGCATTAAAGAACTCCAAGAAGTGATTGTTCCACAAACAATGGAAGTTGTGAATTCTATTCAAGAAGAAGTCACAAGATTCCAACTGGAAAATAAACCACGCTTCAGACGGATTCAAGATAAAATTCAAACATTGCAAACGCACCTTAAAGAAATGAAATAGAGGGTTTGCCCTATGATTAAATTATTTGCATCGGATATGGACGGTACTCTCCTCACTAACCACGTAGAGGTACATAAAAACAACATTCAAGCGATTCGAAAACTCCAAAAACAGGGGAAACACTTTATCGTTTGTACTGGACGCGATTATCTTCAAGCCAATCTCGCGCTCGAACAAGCAGAATTACATCTTCCTGTCATTGCCATGAATGGGGCTCAAATTTTTGATAAGAACCATGAGATTATTTGGGAAGTAACGATTCCACACGATACTGTTTATACGCTATTAGATTACTTCGATTCGATTGACTTAGACTGGCAGCTCGTGACTTCTGAAGGAAACTTTAGAAAAAACTATGCTCTCTTTATCAACAAGGTGATTGAACGAAAAAAGGCTGAAAGAAATAATCTATCACCTGAACAATTGAAAGAGGAAATTAAACAGCTAAAAATCCTTCTAGAGGCAACCGATGTGACGACTGCCGAAGAAGTCCTATTGATTCCAGAGATTAAGGTGTTCAAGATTATCGTCTCTCATGATGACGGGCCGATCTTTTTCAAACCAGTCCGTGAACATATCGAAAAAGTTCATCCAAATCTTGTGGTCACTTCTGCCTTTATTACGGATTTAGAAATCAATCATAAAGATGCTCAAAAAGGCATCGCAGTTGCTCACTATGCGAAAACACTTGGTTTATCGATGAAAGAAGTATTTGGAATTGGCGACAACTTCAATGATGTGTCTATGATTCGTGATGCTGGAATTGGTGTGGCGATGGGAAATGCTCCAGATGAAGTAAAAGCCATTGCTGATTTTGTAACAGACACCAATGTTAACGGCGGTGTGGCAAAAGCCATTTGGCGTGTTCTCGAACAAGAAAAATAACGACGTCTCCCTTCTCTTCCTTTGAGAAGGGAGATTTTTTATACAACGAATTCAATGTCATAAAATGTAACATGAGATGAGACTAGATTTTTGCATTTTCAGAAAAACTTCCATATAATGGAAAAACCTTATACGTAAGGTAGATTTGGAGGAATATGTATGAACATTAAGAAATTAAGCTTGGGAGCTGTTCTAGTCACTCTATTGATGACTCTTCTATCCCTCGTTTCTCCGACAACAACTGCAAAAGCAGAAACTAAAAAATATGTAATCGCAACAGATATTACATTCGCCCCATTTGAATACCAAGATACAAATGGTGAATATGTCGGAATTGATATTGAATTAATGAAGAGTATCGCAGAGGCTGAAGGCTTCGAAGTAGAATTCAAACCACTTGGCTTCAATGCTGCCGTTCAAGCATTAGAATCTGGTCAAGTAGATGCTGTGATGGCCGGAATGGGAATTACGGATGAACGTAAACAAAAATTCGACTTCACAAATAGTTACTACGACAGTGGAATCGGAATGGGAGTTTCTAAAAACTCTGAAATCACATCTCTTTCTGATTTAAAAGGTAAAAAAGTGGCCGTTAAACTAGGAACACAAGGTGCTACTTATGCAGAATCGATTAAGAATAAATATGGCTTTACAGTCACAACTTTTGAAGATTCATCTAGTATGTACCAAGATGTAATGGTAGGAAACAGTGACGCTGTATTCGAAGACTACCCCGTACTGGCTTACTCTATTACATCCAACAACTTACCTTTAAAAATGACAGACCATAACGAAAACAAAACGGAATATGGTGTTGCTGTCAATAAAGGTGACAACGCTGAATTTATCACTGCTTTCAACAACGGTTTGAAAAAACTAAAAGAAAGTGGCAAATATGATGAAATCATTCAAAAATATACTACGAATGCTAGCGAGAATACTGAAACAACAAGTATTCTAGGTTTAATTAAAACAAACTGGCACACTCTTGCAACTGGTTTATGGAATACAATTGTCTTAACCGTTGTTGCTTTAATCTTCGCAAGTTTAATCGGTATTATCTTCGGTTTAATGAAAACTAGCCAAAATAATATCGTACAAGCAATCGCAGGATTTTACATTGACATTATCCGTGGTGTTCCACTAATCGTTTTAACATTCTTTATTTACTTTGGAATTCCACAAGCAATGAACATTACGATGCAACCATTCGTAGCAGGTGTCATCACCCTCAGCTTGAACGCTTCCGCTTATATCGCAGAGATTATTCGTGGTGGTATCCAAGCTGTTGATAAAGGTCAATACGAAGCCTGCATGAGTTTAGGTCTTCCATATGCAAAAAGCATGCGTAAAGTAATCTTACCGCAAGCGATTCGCATTATGGTCCCTTCATTCATTAACCAATTCGTAATCACATTGAAAGATACTTCTATCCTTTCAATTATCGGTATTGCCGAATTAACGCAAACAGGTAAAGTCATCATCGCTCGTAACTTACAATCAAGTCAAATGTGGTTAATCGTCGGTGTAATGTACTTAATCGTGATCGTTCTATTAACGAAACTATCAGCTCACTTAGAAAGGAATTTAAAATAATGGCTATTATCGAAGTTCAAAAAATTCAAAAGAAATATGGCGACTTAGAAGTATTAAAATCCATCGACCTTTCTATTGAGGAAGGCGAAGTAGTTTGTATTATCGGGCCTTCAGGTTCTGGTAAATCCACTTTCCTTCGTTGCTTAAACCGTCTTGAAAAAATCAATAGCGGTCATATCATCATCGATGGCCATGATTTAACAGACAAAAAAACGGACTTAAATAAAGTACGTGAGGAAATCGGAATGGTGTTCCAACACTTCAACCTCTTCCCTCACCTAAGCGTTCTAGAAAATATCATTTTGGCTCCTGTAGAATTAGGTCGTGAGACGAAAGAAGCTGCAACTGAACATGCGATGGAACTCCTTGGCATGGTTGGTCTTGCAGATAAAGCGGATGTCTCTCCTAAATCTCTTTCAGGTGGTCAAAAACAACGTGTGGCTATTGCCCGTGCGCTTGCAATGAAACCGAAGATGTTATTATTCGATGAACCAACTTCAGCACTTGATCCAGAGATGGTTGGGGATGTATTAGAAGTAATGCAAAACCTAGCTAAAGAAGGAATGACGATGGTTGTGGTCACACACGAGATGGGATTTGCGCGTGAGGTTAGCGATCGCGTTATCTTCATGGATGGTGGTTATATCATCGAAGAAGGAACTCCTGAAGAAGTGTTTGGTAACCCACAAAACGAACGTACTCAAAACTTCTTAAACAAAGTCCTACATTAAAATCGACACTGCTCCTGGTACCAATTGGTGCCAGGAGTTTTTTTGTACGATAAATGCGAGCTACAAGACATAATACTTTATTGGTGCTCTTAGAATGGAAAAAGATAGACTTGCGTCTTTTTGTTTTTTATTGAAAGAGTCATAGTGGGGCAACGGCGCAAGCCTTGGTCTTGCACCTTTGAAGCTTCAAAGCTGGAGTAAGGAATTTCTTCCTAACTCCAGCTAATTCACATTCAATGCTATTCCCCACTATTCTTTCAATAAACAAAAAGACTCGTCTATCTTCTTAGCTTTTTGATGGAGCATTGTTTCTTCTATCTTGTATCTATGTTGTCAAAATCTTGAATATTTGGATAGTGCAGGTATTTTAATCAGCTTTGTAAAGTTATGGTGTTTTATGGTTCAAAAACTTCAAGGTTCTTCGATAATAGAATCACCTCCACTCCGAGGAAAACAAAAACTCAAAATTATCATATATGATAATTTTGAGTTTAACTGTTCTACTTCACTTCAGAATTTGATAAAGGCACAATTGCTAGTGTTTTTCCTAGACACGCTAGAATCTTTAATAAGGTATCTAGTTGTGGCGTACTCTTTCCCGTTTCAATTCGAGCGATAACGGGTTGCTTTACTCCACTTAATTCTTCTAATTGTTTTTGGCTAATTCCTAATTCTTTTCTGGCACGAATGAGTTCACTAATAATAGCAACTCTTAAATCAGTAGCGGCAATTTCTTCTTGTGTAAACAAATCATTTCTAATATCTTTCCAATCTGTTCCAATTGCTGTTTTACTCATCTTCTCACTCCCAATCTTTAAAATGTTCTCTCACCGAGATTATAACTCAAAAGTTATCACTTTTAAATACTTTTAAGTTATTATTTTTAAAAATAAAAAAATCATTATAATGTATACATTATAATGATCACACAAAAAAGACCGAGCAGTTGCTCGGTCTTTACTAGTGGCATTCTGTTTGAACACCATCAATCATGTCTTGGATGGTGCGTTTGTTATAGAAATTAATTTGTTGTTGGATTTGTTCTTCTTGCAATTTGCCCATAACGCTTCCCATTCTGGTGCTCACAAGGCAGGTTGGGTCGGCAGCTTCTTTGAAGGCTTTTTCCAAGCGTTCATCCTCGGATACTAATAAGAAGATTTCTCCGAGTTTCACCTTTTTTGGATTGCCTTGCCATTGGTAGCCCCCTTGTTTTCCCGAAGCGGTTGACACCCAGCCTTTCTTCACCGCTTGGCTCATCAATTTTCGAACAATCGCCGGGTTACTGCACGCGTTAAACGCGAGGTCTTTGCTTGAATAACGATTGTCGTGATGAATTGCCAGGTACGTTAGGCAATGAATCATTACGATAAAGTCATTTCCCATAACGATCCCTACTTAATTAAGCCGAATACGTCGTTTAAAGCTTCTGCCATTGTTGGGTGTGTGAAGATTTGATCGCGAAGAACTGTGTAAGGTAAGTTCGCGTTCATTGCAGTTGCGATAATGTTAATCACTTCATGCGCTTCTTCTGCAAATAACGTTGCACCAACGATTTGGTTTGTTGAAGCGTCCACTAATACTTTGTAGAATCCTACTTGGTTTCCTAAGATTTTAGCTTTTGGAATCGCCATCGCTGGAAGTTTTGCTACTTTTACTTCGATACCAGCTTCTTTGGCTTGTTTTTCATTTAAACCAACGCTTGCTAAAGGTGGGTTAATGAAGGTTGCTGTTGGGAATTTCGCACGTTGTTTTGTTGAATATGTTGTATCTCCTGCTAAGAAACGTTTCACGATACGGAAATCATCTAATGATACGAATGTGAATTGTGGTCCGCCGTTCACATCGCCCATTGCGAAGATATGAGGCACGTTTGTTTGTAAGAATTCATTGACTTTAATCGCGCCACGTTCTGTTAATTCCACGCCCGCTTTGTCTAAATCTAGACCTTGTACGTTTGCACGACGACCTGTCGCAACTAAGACTGCATCTGTTGTAAACGCAACTGGTGCTCCTTCTGCTGTCGTAGCTTCTACCACTACTTTGCCACCTTCTTGATGAACTGCTTTTAATTGAACGCCTAGGTTGAAAGTAACGCCTAAAGCTTCTAATTGTTCTTTCACAGCTTGTGCCACATCTTCATCTTCACGAGGAAGGAACGTATCGATTACATCGACAACTGTTACTTTTGTACCGAATTGTGCGTAAGTTGCAGCGAACTCTAATCCGATAAATCCACTACCGATAATCACAAGGCTTTCTGGATATTCTTCTAAGTTCATGATTGTTTCGCTTGTATGAATCGCTCCACCGATTGTTAACCCTTCTACTGGTGGTACGAATGGAGTTGCTCCAGTATTAATGAAAATACGATCTGCTTTGAAGAGTTTTTCTCCTTCTGCAGTATCTACAACTACTGTATGGTCATCTACAAAACGTGCAGTTCCGTCGATAATTTGTGTTTTCTCAACAGAGTCTACTTTGTTGTAGTTTGCTGTGTTTAAAGCCGCAATCAATGCTTTCTTTTCTTGAACGCTCTTTGTATAGTAGCTGCTTGCATCTTCGTTTGAATATTGTTTACGTAATGCTTTTGTTGCTAATTTTTTAGAAGGAATACAGCCGACATTAATACATGTTCCACCGTACATTTCTTTTGATTTTTCGATTAAAATTGTGTCTTCTCCAATACTTCCTA
The DNA here is from genome assembly GCA_938039195.1 of uncultured Carnobacteriaceae bacterium. Taxonomy (GTDB): domain Bacteria; phylum Bacillota; class Bacilli; order Lactobacillales; family Aerococcaceae; genus Granulicatella. The sequence continues at coordinate 8,631 of CALHVK010000147.1, read as the reverse complement.
AGTATCCTGCTAATGTTTTTCCGGCTTTACCGAAACCAATAATGATATTTTTTACTGTTGTTGTCATAAAATCACCTTTCTAACTGTAATATTTTTAATTACATTTATAGTATATCTCACGAATTCATAATCACAAAATTATCCGCTCACAAAAAAAGACACCTACTTTTGTAGATGTCTTCTTGTGTTATGATAATTGTTTTTGTTCCTATTGGGTTCATAGACAGTCCTCATAGCTCTTCAGTTTACGGTAATACAAGTAAGTCAATCACTTCAATATAAAAAGGAACTAAGCTATAAATTAGCCTAATTCCTCTTAAAACAATCTAACGACTTTCTAATTATGGTGTAGTATTAGCTTCCTCAGCTCTTTTTATACTTTCTGGAGTAAATTCTCGTTTTTCAAAAATAAATGAATTGATTTCGCTAGTTCCCGTCATGTAACCCTCGTTATCCACATCCTTAATAGTGATAGTGATATGAAGTCCTTTGGGTCTAGTTTCAACAGATACCGTTTTTAGCAATGTTTTTCTTTTCCCTTGATATACATAGTCTATATAGAATGGAGAAACACTTCTTTCTGATTTAGAAATGTCTACAGCTCCTTTTGTTTTAGAATTAGCTGCTAAGTTTTTTAAATACACCCGATCCTCTGGAGAGTTAATATCGTTCTGAGAATACTCACCAATAATTAATTCTTCAATATTCTGATTTGATTGATTGATGATTTCATAAGAAAACAAAGCATCATCATTATATTTTGGACGAGTAAAACTAAACAAAATCCATAAAATTCCAGATAATACAAGGCCTGCTGCGCACCATAAAATCAATTTTAATAGTTTTTTTGAACCAAATGTTTTCATTTCACACCTCGATTAAATAAATGTCGATTGGCGTATTGCTGATAATATTGATGGCTTATCAATTTACACATACTATCAAACTTTTATTCTTACTCATGGGATAATGGTTTATAGAACGAGCGATTATCTAAACCAAATACGCGCTCTGAGAATGCGCCTGGTTCTGTCTTATCGAGTGCATTTGACATCATTGTAATCGTCGCATCTAACAAGTCGATATGGTGTAATACTTCTGCTTCTAATAATTGCGGACGTACTGGTGACCCGTATTCGAGTTTGCCGTGGTGAGCTAGAATGAGATGTTTTAATAAAAGCACATCTTCTTGATTTTCATCGATATCGAGTTCTTCACAAGCTTTTGTAATCTCTTCATCCATGATCACGATATGGCCGAGTAAGTTCCCTTTTAATGTGTACTCTGTGCCGATTGCGCCTGTTAATTCCATCGTTTTACCAATATCATGTAAAATCACACCAGAATATAATAATGAACGGTTGATTTGGGTGTATTGTGTTGCGATGGCTTTAGCAAGGCGTAACATCGATACTGTGTGGAAACTTAGCCCACCTACAAATGCATGGTGGTGACGTTTCGCTGCTGGAAATTCGAAGAAGTCTTCTTGGTATTTTTTCAAGATGTTATGCACGATACGACGCAAATATGGATTTGTAATATCGAACATGATTTGGTTCACTTCTTCTTCCATTTCTTCCTTCGTCATTGGAGCATGTTCTACGAAATGGCTCGCAGATGTTGGCTCCCCTTTTGAAGCATCGGTAAGTCGAAGGCTGACAATTTTTACTTGTGGCGAATTATTGTACATTTCGCGTTTTCCGTTCACAACTACCACTTTTCCTGGTACGTATTTTGCAATATCATCTGACGTGGCAGACCAATATTTTCCGTCCATTTGACCGGATTGATCTTGGAACGTGAAGGCGATAAACGGATTGCCATTTTTTGCCATGCGCACATCTGCAGATTTAATCAATAGGCAGATTTCAAAACTCTCGTCCACATTGTATTCATATAATTTTTTTGTCATGATTTACCTTCTTTCTCTTTCCCCTAACTTCAGTACATTCTCTTTAGGTAACTGAAGCGGAACTTCCGTTGTAAAGTAAAAAACTTGTGTTACGCGTGATAGGTCTTCCATTAATTCTAACATAATCGATAGGCGTTCTCTATCAAAATTGACGAATCCATCATCGATTAACACTGGAATTTTCATCTTCTTCGCTAATTGGAAAATAAAGGCAAAACGAATCGCTACATACAGTTGGTCTAAGGCCCCTTTTGACAGATAGAAAGCTTCCATCCATTGGCCGTTTGCCTGCTGCACCTTCGCCTGCGTATCCGTTAAGAGAATCTTCGTATATTGCCCCATCGTCAATAGGCTAAAGATGCGACTCGCCTCGTCTAAAATCAATGGCACTCTTGTTGGGACTTTTTCTTCCAGTTGCTTCAAGATCCATTTGGCTGCATACACTTGCGTTGCCCAATCCTTAATAGACTCTTGCACTTCGAATCGCTCAAAGTCTGCTTCCAGTTGAAGGGCTTCTGCATTGTCATCTTCTTCGAGCAGTTCTGCCTTTGTTTTCGTACTTGCCAATTGGTCACGTACTTCTTTGCGTTTACTTTCTAGCTGCGCCTTCGTGAAGGACTCGTCTTGAATTTCCTCTTCAAGCGTTTGTCGTTGCAAGCTTTCTTTTTCTTCATTCGTAAAAAGTGCGACTTGCTTTTCGATATACGCTCTCTTTTGAACTAAGGCTACACGATTGTCTAGCGTTGGTAACTGAGTTCTAAACTCTTCTACCGAAGTGATTCCAAGGGGTGAAATCGCAGATTGTAATTCTTTGCGCACTTCTATTGTATCTTGTTCCAATTGCGCTAAATGACGTTCTATCTTTAAGAGACTCTCTTGAAGTTGTTCTAATTTTGCTACTCGTTTTTGTGAAGCCGTCCATGTCTCACGGATAATGCGTAACTGTTGCTCCACAGTCGCTGGAGGAGTGATTTGTTCTTTGGCCCAGAAGTCTTTGCTCTCTTCTTTAAAGGCTTCTAGTCTTTGTTCCAATTGAACGAACTGCGCCTTTTTTTGTAAGAAATCATTGACACTTCGTCCTTCATTTCTTCGAACAAATCGTCTTGCTTCATCTAGAGTTACTTCAATTCCTTTCCCTGAAAGGAGCTGTTGAACTTGCTCATCAACTGCATCCGATTTTGGAGTAAAGAATTTCCCATTTTTCTGTAAGAAGAAACTTCCGCCAATTCCAAGCGTTGCAGCAACTCCAACAGCTAGCACTACTTGGTTCGTTAAAAATCCAACCACGATAATGGCAATAATCCCAACTAGCCCAATAGGGACTCCTGTTTGGAATTGCCCTGCATGTCCTTGTTCCCCTTGAAGAGTATCTAATTCTGCTAATTCCACCTCTGTAAATGGTTTGGCATCCTCACTTTGCACACCAATATTCCCCGGATGCGTCTTCAACTCACGTTCCAATTCAAAGGCACGTTCTTCCACCGCTGCAGCACCTTGAGCCTTCGCGTACAGTGCTTCAAGAGTAGAATCATCTGCCGCTTCTCCAAGTACTTCTGCTTCCGCTTTTGCCTGCTCTAACTCGATTTTTGTTCGTTCGAGTTCTTTTTCAAAGGAACGTAACGTATTATTGGCTTCCACAGCCTTACTATGGTCGTAGTCTTTTGGAAACTCTTGTAGTCCTTCCATTGCACGGAATTCTTCTAAAGCATCAAAATGAGCGAGCTTATTCTCTAAGACATCGAGTCTAGATTCTGTGTCTTGTAATTTTACAGATAATTCCTCTTCTTCCTTTTGAAGCTCTTGGATAGTACTCACATAGCCTTCATAAAGCGCATTTTCGCCTTTAGTTTGTGCCAATTGACTTGTTAAGCCTTCGAGACGGTCCATCCGCTCGTTCAGTTCGAGTTTTTTAGCTTGTGGGCGAAACAACTTATTCGCCTCTGCAAGTAGCTTCTGACTCTCCTCATAGGCACCCTTATGCCCCATAATACTCAAACTATACAAGAAACGATGGATTTCCTCTTCGCTTTCAAAGGCATTATTTTGCAATTCCTCTTCATTGAATCCAAAGAGTGAATGGTACTCAGTCATCGTCAACTCATGAAGGACGCGTTCCAGCATCGTTTCTGGTAACTCTTGCCCCGTTTCTGCACTCCTTAGAACGAGCTTCCTCTGAGATTCCACGGCGCTACGCTCAATAATAAGAGCGCCCAGCCCTTCATCTTCTATCCACATCCGTCCGCCACGCGTATTCGTATGGAGTGGTTGATAAGGATAAACGCCATTTTTCTTTTGTTTAAAATCAAAGAGCATCTGCTCGATAAAGCGTCGAAGGGTCGTCTTTCCAGATTCGTTCAAACCTTGAACAACTTGCAAGTTCGGATGGAATGTAAAGGTCTCATGTTCCCATTTCCCAAAATGATCAATCTCAATTTTTGAAATATACATTAACCTTCCTCCCTTCCCGAAAAGCGAGCCTCTAATAGACGCATCGCACGTTCATGAATCTCTTGTTGGACATCTTCTTTTTGCAGGAATTCGCTCATTAACTGATTCGAGAATCCGCTTTTTGCAATTTCCATTTCAGAAAAGAGTGATGCATCTACATCTCCTTCAAGTGAAATACCAGAAGCGCCACGAAGCGGTTTTGTAACTTGTTCTCGAATACTCATCACCGTTACAAGGCTAAGTTTTTCTTCTAATAATCCATTCACAACCTGGGTAAGTTGTTTTAAATCTTCTCTGGAATAGATTGATTCTTGCGTTTGTAAATGCAGCGTCACAAGACTACGCTTCGATGGATTTGGTAGTGCCTCTACGATTAGATACGGCAAGGTTTCTAAACGAGCCGTATCGCTTAATGCTAGTTCTACATCCATCCACTCCATCGTATTCGTTTCGATCAAATGAACTACCGGAGTGTCCCCAGGAGTAATCTCAACAAGCAAAGCGCCCTTTGGACCACTCTCTTTACGGTCCGCTCCTTGAGTCGTACCGCTATACCACGCACATGGCTGACTAGACACTTCTTGGCACGTATGAATATGTCCAAGCGCCCAGTAGTCATAGCCTTTTTCTCTCAGTTCAGGAATGGAAAATGGTGCATAACGACCTTCTGATTTCGTCAGTTCTCCATGCAACACCCCAATATGAATATCACAGTTAGCACTCTTTACAGGATACTCTTGAACTTTCCTAGTGGCTACAACTGGAACCTCATAACTAAACCCACTAAAGGCCACACGTTCCCCGTTTCTCGTCTCCACTTCAATCGTTTCAACAACACTCCCAAAAGTATAAATATGCTTCCCAGAAACGTACGCACTCCCCTCATCATGATTCCCAAGCGCAACAACGACAGGAATCCCAAAGGGTGCTAGACGATTCAACTGGCTTTGCAAGAAACATTTTTCTTTGACGAAGGTGCGTGAACTATCCAGCAAATCCCCCGCTAACACAAGTGCATCGACTTCTTCTTCAATCGCTGTATCGATGACTCTTTCAAAGGCATCAAACGCCGCTTGCTTAAGCTCTCTTGCGATTTCCTTCTGGCTTTTTCCGACACCTGCAACCATAATCCCTAGATGGACGTCGGCAGCATGGATGAATTTCACCATACGTTGCTCCTTTCTTTTCTTCAAAAAAAGCATATTTTCCTGAACCGTCTGTTGTGCGTTCAAAGAAAATATGCTTTGGATCGATTCTTAATAAAACCGTTTAAAATTGATTATTTTGAGCTATAAAGTTCTTGTAATGGATTTGTGATGATACGGTTAATATCTTGCATAATCGTATTCAAACGTTGTTCAGCTTCCATTAACGCTTTAATATGCTCATTTTCAGACACTTTTTGTCCTAATTCTTGTGCTTTTTGAATATCTTCTTCAGTGATTTCTTGTCCTGAGAATTGTTTTTGTTGTAACTCGATATTCACTGTACGGAATTCATCGAATAACGCTTTTGCAGTTTCATCCGCATAAATCGCCTCGAAGCTTTCCTTTACTGTTTTGAATTCTTGTAATTCGCGTAAGTCGCGTTCTAATTGATTGGCTGTATCATAAATATTACTCATGTTTTTACCTCCTTAAAATACTCTTTTATTATACCATATTTTACATGGTTAAACTATCAATACGTACGTACGTTCGCATTATCGATTTCTGAATTTATCCCAGAGGTTTTTACCCCATTCTTGGATTTGATTCCAAACTTGTTCGCCCGCTTTTTGAGCGTCTTTGATAAATTGATCAACACCGTTATTCGAATTGTTGTTTTGATTATTTTGTTTTGTCTTCACGGCTTCCACATTAAATGGTGTATTCGCGGTAAATTGAAGCAATCCTTCCATCTCTAGTTTAAAGAGTGGCCCTACCCCTTCTCGGCTAGATGCTGATAGAGAGTAGTTTCCTGATTGGTCATATCCCATCCAAGTTGCAACAACTACGTCAGGTGTATATCCAATCATCCATTGGTCACGAGAACCATTGTCATTATTGATGGCTTCGGTTGTCCCTGTCTTACCGGCAATCGTCTTACCTGCTGGTGAAAATGGTGCGCCAAGTCCTTCTGAACCGTATACGGTTAATAGCATACTTGTCATCTTCTTAGCGACTTCTTCCGTTGTTACACGGTTTTCCTTCACGGCTGTGTTGTCTACAACGACTTTCCCGTTTGCGTCCACAATTTTTGTCACAAAACGTGGTTGAACACGAACTCCTTTATTGGCAAAGGCTGTATAGGCAGAGGCCATTTGTTCTGGAGAAACCCCTTTGGTAAGTCCTCCAAGGGCAATCCCTAAGTACTCGTCTCCTGGGTCTGTTTCGATTCCAAACTGATGAACCTTCTCGATTCCTTTCTTCAATCCGATTTTATCGAGCAACCATACCGCTGGAGCATTCCAACTGTGGTTCAAGGCTTCCGTCATCGTCACAGTTCCTTGATACTTTTTATTCCAGTTTTCAGGCGTATATTTATCCGAACCATACGAACGTTTCTCGTCAACAAGAACGGAATTCGGTTGATACCCTTCTTCAAGAGCCGGAGTATAGACGGCTAATGGTTTAAATGTTGACCCTGGCTGAGCTTGCAGCTGTGTTGCACGGTTAAATCCACGGAAGGTATGTTTCTCGTTGGTACGTCCACCCACTGTCGCAAGAACATCCCCTGTTTGAGGATCCATGGCAATCGAAGCCGCTTGAGCAACCGTACCGTCACTAGCTTTCGGGAATAACCAACTGTGTGAGAAGGTTTCTTCCAAGTCCGCTTGCATATTTTGGTCTAAACCTGTGTAGATTTTATATCCTTTGTTCAGCAAGTCTTCTTCGCTGATTCCGTATTTCGTTGTAATTTCATTAATCACCGCATCGAAATAATATGGATATTTATAACGAGTATTCGCTTCATACGTATCTGTCACGGTAATCACTTCAGCAGCCGCTTTATCAGCTTCTTCTTGCGTGATTTTGCCATTATCGACCATCAACTGTAAGACGGTTGCACGGCGTTTTACCGTCGATTCCATATCGTCAATCGGATTGTACACATTCGGTGCCTTTAAGCTTCCTGTAAGGACAGCCGCTTCACTGATGGTTAAATCCTTTGCGCTCTTTCCGAAATAACGAAGCGACGCATTTTCAATTCCGTACGCCCCATTTCCGAAATAAGCATTATTTAAATACATCTCCAAAATTTGGTCTTTGGAATATTTCTTCTCCAACTCGAAACTCAAGAAGAGTTCTTTTGCTTTTCGCATAAATGATTGTTCTTGAGTTAAGAAAGCATTCTTCGCTAATTGTTGCGTAATCGTACTTCCTCCACCCGTCACCCGGCCGCGATTCATTAAGAGGCCAAATGTCGCACGAAGTAGCCCGATTGGATCGAATCCATGGTGGTCATAGAAACGTTTATCCTCTGTGGAAACGAGCGCATTAATCATATTTGGAGAAATCTGGTCTATTGTTAAAAATTCCCCTTTATTGATATTCAGTACGCCGGCTTCTTGGTTATTGCGGTCGTATACTTCTGTCACCTGGACCATCCCAGCACGTAAGCCACTTACATCGGTTGTCTTTGCAGAATACACTAAAAACCCTGTAAATAGTGTTACTACCGTTAGTATCATCGCTAGAAGTAGCTTCGTTACATGAAATTTTCTCCAAAAGCGACGAATCGCCATCATGATTTTATGATTCCAAATACTCTTTATAATGGATTGTTTTTTTGGTTCTTCAGTATGACGATGCTCGAATTCAGTATCTTGTTCGACATCGAGACGTTCTTCGTCATGATTCTGATTGTTAAATTCTTCGTTCATTACAATCCTCCTTTTAAATTGAGTCTATTATACTGTACCATAAAATCCTCTGAAACCACATAAAATCGGCACACCTTTACAAAAAATTAAACGATAAATAGACCATCTTTCCCAACTACAAAATCCCTACTCAAAATAGTTTTATCAATATAAGGTATATCTTATATTAGGCAAAACTAATATTGCTTGTTTTTATTGTTGTATCAGGAAGAATTACAGATTATTCGTAAAAAAATAAAGTTCTGTTGCACACGTAAATGATGACTAGAAACTTACAGATTCTATCATTACAGTAACGTGACTTCGCATTAAAACGAATTAAAGGGCGTAGGAATTTCATTCCGTACGCCCTTTTTGAGGATTTAAAGGTGAGAGACTTTTAAGGCTCGAACCGGTGCAACGTTAC
>CALHVK010000146.1 GCA_938039195.1 uncultured Carnobacteriaceae bacterium | reverse complement strand
AGACTTGCAAGAAGCTTATGTAAAAGCCTTAATTCAAGGTGTATTAGACCGTGCACCTCATGCGTTAGAAACTTTAGAACGTGACACTGAATTATTGAAGAAATATATTAGTGAACCGTTCAAACGTATCACATACGATGAAGCGATTGATTTATTACAAGCGCACGAAGGCGATGAAGATACAGACTACGAACACTTAGAACATGGAGATGACTTCGGTTCACCACACGAAACATGGATTTCAAACCACTTTGGAGTACCAACATTCGTAATGAACTATCCAACTGTGATTAAAGCTTTCTACATGAAACCAGTTCCTGGAAATGAAAGTCGTGTACTATGTGCGGACTTACTTGCACCAGAAGGATATGGTGAAGTTATCGGAGGAAGTGAACGTGAAACGGACTACGATAAATTATTAGACAGAATCAAATCAAACGGATTAAATCCAGATGATTATGCATTCTACTTAGATTTACGTAAATATGGTTCTGTTCCTCACTCAGGATTCGGTCTTGGTCTAGAACGTATGGTAACATTTGTTGCTGGTACGAAACATATTCGTGAAGCAATTCCATTCCCACGTTTATTAAACCGTATTTATCCATAATGAAGAGAATAGGAAAGAGCCTCTGACCTGTGTCGTTGGCTCTTTTTTAAAAGAGGGAGGTCAAAAAATGGCATTAACATTCCAAGAACACTGGATTTATAGTGGTAGCACGTCTGTTCCAAATGCATTACTTCAAAATTATCGTAAATTGCAATTGTCTGCAGATGAGTGCTTACTGATTGCTTGGTTAATGCAGCGACATCCGGAAGAGTCATTTGTACTTGATATCAAAGAAACTTGTGTGCAATTTGGTGTAGATGAGAGACAATTATTCAGTATTATTCAACATTTAATGGATCGACAAGTGCTAGAGATTAAACAACGTGAAGTAGCAGAAGGAAAGAAAGTAGATTACTATAGTTTTAAGCCTTTACTTCGTCAATTAGAAGTGTTGTTTAAGCAAGGGGCTTTTAGTGTTGAAAAGATGTCACAAAATGATGTCAATGTGCTAACTTTAATTGAGCAAGAATTTAATCGCCAATTAAGTGGATTTGAAATTGAGATGATTTCTGGATGGATTCATAACGACAAGTATCCACAGGAATTAATCGTTGCAGCTCTAAAAGAGGCAATCTTGAATCAAGCACACAATGTAAAATATATCGACCGTATTTTACTTGCATGGAAGAATAAAGGAATCAAAACCATTCAACAATTAGCAACTGCTGAAAATCGCACAAAGAATGCACAAGTGGAAGTAAAACCAAATGATACAGGAAATCAGTCGGTTCCTTTAGTGAATTGGGTGAAAAGATAGCTATGTTGTCAAAAGCAAAAACATTACAAGCAGTTTTAGAAATGCAAAAACTCTTTCCAGATGCGCATTGCGAACTGAATCATGAGACACCATTTCAATTACTGATTGCAACAATTCTGAGTGCACAAGCAACCGATAAAGGAGTGAATAAGGTCACTCCAAAGTTATTTGCAATTTATCCGAATGCGCATGCGTTAGCAAATAGTGAAGAAGAAGTGGTGATTGAGTGTATTCAATCATTGGGGCTATACAAAAATAAGGCGAAAAATATTCGCCTCTGTGCTCAACAATTGGTTGAACGTTTCAATGGAGAAGTTCCGCAAACAAGAGAAGAACTTGTACAATTAGCAGGCGTTGGTAGAAAGACGGCGAACGTAGTCTTAAGTGTTGCGTTTGGCTTACCTGCATTTGCAGTGGACACTCACGTGGAGCGGGTTTCGAAACGCCTCCAAATGGTTAAGCAATCAGCATCCGTTTTAGAAGTAGAAGAGACGCTATGTAAGAAGATCCCAAAAGAATTATGGGGGAAGGCCCATCACTGGATGATTTTCTTTGGACGCTATCATTGTATTGCAAGAAAGCCTAAATGTGCATCCTGTCCTTTGCTGGATATATGTGCGTATGGTAAAAAAGAAGTATAAACAAAAAGGTTGAACATTTGTCCAACCTTTTTGTTTATTTTAAATGATTAAGAAGAATCCGTATAAAACAGACATAACGACTAAGTACCAATGAAGGTATGTAAATAATCGATTAATAGTGTACTGCTTTCTAAAGTGGATTTGGTAAAGAATCGGAATTAATAAGGATAATGAGAATAAGATAATTCCCAAAATATTAATGTTATTCAAATACCATAAGTAGTAAATAATCGTTCCGATAAGCCATGATAAACTTACAAAAACATTAAAAATAGCAGCAATAGCTCCAAAGTGGCGTTTTCCTTCCCGTTTTTCAGTCAGTTTTGTTTTTATATGTAAAACATAAAGTCCGTAGAAAACGTATTGGAATAGTTGAATACTTACAACAGTTGATACATTACCGCTAAGAACATATAAAGTCACAAAGTTTGCAATGTAGTATTTTGCGATACCATTCAATAGCAAATGATAAATATACGCAACCTCGTTTGGTCCAATCACAAATAAGTTTGTATGATTAAACAATACAATTGCAAATAAGAGAAGCACAACTCTGATAGCTACTGTTTGATAAAAATAAAATAGCAGAGCCAGTAGGACAATATTAGTAATTGCAATTACAGGCCATTTCTTCAATTCAGGATGAAGTGCTAATTTTCTATATGAATTTTCTTGTAAGTATATAGTTACAAAAAATAAAAATAGTACGACAAAATGCAAAAATTGAAATTGCTGTTGTCTTAAGGCAAGAATCAATCCAATAAAGCAATAACCAAGTGGGGCAAGTATATAACTAAGCCACGGCGAAGTCGCTTGGTGTAGAACGCTTTCGATTGATATCGTCTGCGATTCATTATTCATAATAATACCTCATTCTTAAGTATAGCTTAATGATAGGTAATAATGGTGTTCTTGTCAAGGTTTGGAAGTTTATACCAAAGTAAATAGACGAGAAATAATTGTATATTCTAAATTAATTTTAAAATAAGTAGTGTTCTGAAAGCTTTAGAATAGAAGGTTTCGGAAATATTACGGATATACTCTTTGAAAAAAAGATGAAAAAATAGCAAAGAAATTCACTTTAAAGGTATTCTTTAAGAATGAAATGTGATAAAATGAACAGGAGAGGTAAACTTACCATCAATTTAATAAGAAATGAGGAAAGCACGATGAACAAAAACGGGAAAAAATTGGGGATTTTTTCGTTCTTACTAATTTTATTAACAGCACTTTTCACATTAGCTTCGGGGAATGCTTCTGCTGAAGAGACTAATCCTGCAGTTAGCGTAACTGGTAAATTTGCAGATACCATTACGATTGTTAATGTAACAAATAACGAAGGTGGAGATTTAAATTGGGATTTAGAGCAATGGGCTACCTTCCGTATTAATGCAACGTATGATTTAGCAGGTAAAAATGTTAAAGCAGGTGACCAAACAACGGTTACTGTGCCAGACGCATTAATTATTACATCTGATGGTTTTGAGATTCGCGATATTAACACAAATGAAATTATCGCTCATGCTACTGTAGATGCTGAAAACAAAAAATTAACATTAACTTATACAGATTATGTGGAAAAACATTCTGATACGAATGGTTCATTCTTCTTCTATGCACGTATTGACTTTAAGAAACATCCACAACAAGGTGAAATTCCTGTTGTTGTAACAGTCAATGGTGTAACAAAAGTTGCTGGTAAAGTAACCTTTAAAGGGATTGGCGATGGAAACCCAAGAACTTTAACAAAAACTAGCTGGGTAAACAACACAGACTATAAGACAGTTTCTTATACCATTTCTGTTAACCGTAACCGTCAAAATATTAAAGAAGTAACATTAGAAGACCATTTGAAATTTACAAGTGCCAGCTATGTGAAAGATAGCATTAAAGTTATTAAAGGTAAGTTTGCTTATGTAGATGGAGAATGGCAATTCTCTGACCGTGTTGATGTTACAGATCAACATAAAATTACTATCGCTGAAGATGGACAATCTTTTGTCATTGACTTAGGAGATATTACTGAAGCAGATCAATACCGTATTTCTTATGACGTTCGATTAAACTACCAACCAGTTGATGGTGAATTATTAAAGAATGACGCTACATTAAAAGGGAAAGGTGTCGTTATTAAAGAAGTAATCAATGCTTCTGCAGTTCAAATTGCTGGTGGGGCTGGTATTGGTTATGTATTTACAATTAACGTTCATAAAGTAGATGATGCTAACCAACCTATTAAGGGTGCTAAGTTTAAAGTAGTTCGTGAAGCAAACAAGCAAGTAATCGGAGAATACGAAACTGATGAAAATGGTAATATTACTGTTAATGCATTATTAAAAGATAAATATATCTTGACAGAAACAGAAGCGCCTGCAGGATTCGTTATTAAGGATGCTGACACTGTAGTTAATGTTGAAGACTTTGGAACTGATCACGCTGTAACAAAAACAATTGTGAATCCAAAAGAAGAGACTACAACAACGACGACAACGACAACAACAACTACTACAACTTCAACGACGACAACGGAAGCTCCTACAACAGTAACTACAACTACAGAAGCTCCAACAACTGTTACGACAACAACAGAAGCACCTACAACAGTTACAACAACAACAGAAGGTCCAAGTACAGTTGTGACAACTGAAAATACAACGACTACTGAAGAAAAACCTGAATTACCAAATACAGGTACAACAAACTATAATCTTCTAGTTGTGATTGCAAGTGTGTTATTAATGGGTGCATACGCAATTGTTCGTAAAGAAGTAAAATAATAGAATAAATCCTCAGGAAGAGAGTCTAAGTCTTTGAACTTAGGCTTTTTTCTTTTGTTTGAAAAAAATGTTCATATAATAGTAGTTTTTGCTATCTTTTTTGCTAATAAATGCTATAATGAGAAAGTTAAAAATGATATTCCCGAAAGGATACACAATGTGTAGATGCCTTGTAACCGGAATTGAATGGGGGAAAAAGAAATGGAAAAAATTTTATTTACATCGGAATCCGTAACAGAAGGACATCCCGATAAAATCGCAGACCAAATTAGTGATGGTATTTTAGATGCCATTCTTGCTCAAGATCCAACAGCGCGTGTAGCCTGTGAGACGGTAGTAAACACTGGTTTAGTCGTATTAGTAGGAGAAATCACAACAAGTGCTGTTGTCGATTATCAACAAGTTGCTCGTGATACAATTCGTAAAATCGGTTATACAGACCGTAAATACGGATATGATGCCGATTCAGTAGCTGTATTAGTTTCGCTGGATAAACAATCACCTGATATTGCAATGGGTGTTGATGATGCATTAGAAACTCGTGGACAATCTGAAGAGTTTGGAGCAGGAGACCAAGGTTTAATGTTTGGTTATGCTACTAATGAAACAGAGTCTTATATGCCGTTGCCAATCGATTTAAGTCATAAGTTAGCGTATCAACTAGCAAAGGTTCGTAAGGAAAAACAATTAGATTACTTAGGTCCAGATGGAAAAGTTCAAGTAACGATTGAATATACTCCCGAGCATACTGTAAAACGTATTGATACAATTGTTGTAAGTACACAACATGATGAAGAAATTTCTCAAGAGCAAATCAGAAAAGATGTACTAGAGTATGTTGTTAAACCTGTAGTACCAGCTGAATTACTCGACGATGAAACTCGTTACTTCATTAATCCAACTGGTAAGTTTGTTATTGGCGGTCCTGTTGGAGACTCTGGTTTAACCGGACGTAAAATCATCGTAGATACTTATGGTGGTTATGCTCGTCATGGTGGAGGAGCTTTCTCTGGTAAAGACTCTACTAAAGTAGACCGTTCAGCAAGTTATGCAGCTCGTTACATTGCCAAAAACGTTGTAGCAGCTGGCCTAGCTGATAAATGCGAAATCCAATTAGCCTATGCTATTGGGGTTGCTCAACCCGTTTCAATCGCTGTAGATACATTTGGTACGAACCATGTTCCAGAAGATAAAATTATTGAAGTTATTCGTAAAGAGTTCCGTTTAACTCCAAAAGGAATTATCGAAACATTAAACTTACGTAGACCAATCTATCAACAAACAGCCGCTTATGGTCACTTCGGTAGAACAGATATTGAACTTCCATGGGAACAACTGAATAAAGTAGAAGAGTTAAAAGCTTATTTTGCTTAAACGATCATGAAGAAAGCCAACCTCAATGAGGTTGGCTTTTCATTTAAAGTAGAAAATTATCATATATGATAATTTTCTACTTTTTTTCTATGACATAACAAATTGGAGGGCAGTTAATCTGATTGATGAATTGATATTTTAATACAGACCATTCTTTTTGCGGAAGAGTTGAAATGAGTCCTTCTACAGAATTCTTTTCGT
>CALHVK010000145.1 GCA_938039195.1 uncultured Carnobacteriaceae bacterium | reverse complement strand
ACAATCACGCATGGCAACACATATACAAACCATCCGACAGCGGGATTGAACATGACAAACCCCGGTGCCACCGTCTCAATAATCACCCTATGCAGCACTTGCCCGAACAACAGCCCCACACCAATCCCGATGATGGATAATAAAATCGTTTCGCGGTAAATATACATCGTCACTTCTTTGTTCAAGAACCCGAGCACCTTAATCGTCGAGAGCTCACGGATTCGTTCAGCAACGTTGATGTTGGTTAAGTTATATAGGATAACGACTGCTAATAAAATCGATACGGCTGTTAAAATCATCATGACACGACTCAATGAACCGACAATTGTATCGATACGACTCACCATGGACGTGTTTTGCACGACAGCTTTCACACCGCCTAGGGCCATTAAGTCCGCGGCTGCTTTTTGTACGCTAGCAGCATCTTTGTCTTTAAACTGTACGAAAATCGCGTTGTCTTGTGGCACTGCTCCATAAGCCTTGGCGTACACTTCTGGTGTCATTACGATGAAGTGGCCAGCGTACATTTCCACGATACCTCCAACCGTTAACGTCACATCCACACCGTCCTTATTCGGAAGCGTAAAGGTGTCGCCTGCTTTCACGTTTAAGAGTTTGGCTAATTTCTCGGAAATCAACACGCCCTCTGCAGGAAGCGTCACGGCTTTCTTCGACTTCGCATCATTCAAATGAAGATACGGAGAAATGCTGGCTTCTTTGCCAACGAGCACCGTCACGGACTGCTCATCATCCACGCCTGGCACTTCACGCGTCACCGATTCACTATAGACATCGCTATAAGAAGTCACGCTTGAAGAGCTTAAATAGTTGTGTAAAGCCGCTTCTTCTGAGGCCGTTAACACCGTGTCTTTTGAAACAATCGCATCATACGTAATAATTTCCTTGAACTGGCGATCGGCAATCCCATCGAGAGACCCGAGAATTCCACGCCCTGCAAAGAGAAGCGCCACGCTCCCAGCCACCCCGAAAATCGTCATGAGCATGCGTTGTTTGTAACGGAAAATATTCCGAGCCGTCACCTTATGCGTGAAGCTGAGACGATTCCAAATAAACGGAATACGCTCGAGGAAAATCTTCGACCCAGCAACGGGAGCTTTCGGCAAGAGAAGGGCCGAAGCTTGTTCATGAAGTTCGCGGCGGGCAATCCATAATGGAGGCACCACGCTACAGATGAGCGAGCAAAGAATCGCAATCACGGCGATGACTGGATGGAAATTCAACTGGATACTTGGCAATACCGTATCCTTCATCAAGGTCGCACCTAACGCACTTGGCAAGCCGTACGTTCCTAGTAAGATTCCAAGGACCGTGCCACTAACTCCTGCTGTAAAACCATACACGGCAAATTTCTTCATCACGTCTTTGGTTTCATAACCGAGCGCCTTCAACACCCCAGCGTTGATCCGTTCTTCGTTTACAAAACGCGTCATCGTCGTTACCGTTACGAGTGCTGCCACGGCATAGAGCACAATCGGGAAGAGGTTCCCAACCGACGTAATTCCTTCAGCCGTCGTCTTCATATTGAAGAACCCTTCGCTTCCAATCATCGTCGAACGTGTGTAGACGGAGTATTTCGGCTTCGTGAGTTTTGAAACGTCCACTTCCGCCTTTTCGAGTTCAGATTCTGCCTTCTGGATATCCTTGTCGGCTGTTTCTTTCTTCTCGTTGTAAGTTTCTTCGCTTTCTTTCAGCTGCGTTTTGGCATCCGCGAGTTTAGCTTCGCCGTCCGCCAACGTTTTCTTGGCTTCGGCTAGTTTTGCCTTGCCTTCTGCTAACGTTCCGGCGTTGGCTTCAAAGGTCGCCACTCCTGCGCGGTATCGGTCGAGACCATCCACGTACTGACTATAGCTATCGTAATACTTCACTAATCCCTGTTTGTACGCTTCTTGCCCCATTCGTAACTCTTGCTTCTTCAATGCGAGTTCCGCTTCAGCATTTGAAATCGCCGTTTCCCCCGCTGTGAGTTCTTGTTCTTTTTGAGTAAGCACTTGTTCTTTGGCATTCAGTGTCTGTTCTGTTTGAGTGAGCTGGGCTTCTGCTTGCGATAAAGCCGTCTCCATCGCTTGAAGGCTTGCTTCGGTAATGCCTTGTGCCGCAGCCGCATCAGGGTCACTGGCTAGAAGTGCCTTCCCTTCCTCTAAGGCTGTCTTTTTAGCTTCGAGGTCAGCCTTTCCTGCTTCTAGTTGCGCTTTCGCCTGCGCTAATTGCGTCTTTCCGGCTTCAAGCTGCTCCCGAGCGTTTGCGAGTTCTTCTTTTTTCGCAGCAAGTTGTTCTTGCGCTTGGGTTAATTTGGTACTGGCATCTGCTAACTGTTCTTTCTTTTCGGCTAAAGTCGCCACGGCTTGTTCGATTTGCACCCGAGCACTCTCGAGTTGCGCGCGGCTAGCTTCCAACTGATTCCACGCCGCATTAAGCTTTTCATCTCCTGAGGCAAGTGTTGCTTCGTTGCGGCGGACTTCTTGTGCCCCGTCAGCGAGCGTCTTTTCGTTCTTTTCGATTTCGCTCTTGCCGTCTGCCAATTTCTTCTCGGCGTCCGAGAGTTGCGTTTTGGCATCGGTAATCTTTTCTTTTCCTTCTGAAATCTTATCGTCGGCCTTCGTCTTCAACGTGTCTAAGCGCGCCGTTCCATTGTCGGCCAACTTTTCTTCAAGCGCCTGTTGCAACTCCGTCACCTTGTCTGAGTACTCACGGCTTGTTGTTTTCCATTTGCGCAAATCCGGATAACGAAGTCGCGCAATCGTATAAACTTCAGAATCGAACGCGTCTTTTGGCACGACGGCAAATCCACTAAGGTCCCCGCTTCCCGCACTCGATACCCCTTTAATCGTCTTTGACAGGAGCTCGCTGGAGTTCACAAACCCCGTAATGGTAAATTCATGTCCCTTCAGTAAAGTGTTACTTCCGGATTCATTCAATCGAATCGTATCGCCAATCTTGTACTGATCGGCCATCGCCCCGTCAAGCGCCACTTCATTTGATTTTGTAGGAAACGCGCCACTCACCAACTCGAACGTCGAAATATCGGTCGTCTGTGAGAACACACGAATCGCACTAGGCGTATCGCTAATCACCGTATCGACAAAATAGCCAAACTCCACATCGGCGTTCTCTTGTTGTATCTCGGCTTGGTCCTCTGCGCTTAAACCGTAGCCTGCCACCACGAATAAATCGGCAGCGTTGGCAGTTTCCATATAGCTGTTCAAGGTGTCTTCAATATCTGGGCCAGACACTTTCAATCCGACCAAACTAAACGCCCCCAGCATCATGAGGAGCATGATTGAAAGAAAGCGCCCCTTCGACTGGCGAAGCGAGTTTCGTATATCCTTATTTAATGTCTTCTTAGTCACAATCCTCACCCCTTCTAATATTCAAGCGTTTGAATATCTTGTGGATTTGGATTGAGTTCAATAGATTTCACGCGCGCGTCATGCATATGAATCACACGGTCGGCAATCGGCGCCAGTGCTTGGTTATGCGTTACGATAATAACGGTTGCCCCTTGATTACGTGACATATCTTGTAAAATCTGTAGCACTTGTTTTCCGGTATGGTAGTCGAGCGCTCCTGTTGGCTCATCACAAAGCAATAACTTTGGATTCTTTGCAACCGCACGTGCAATCGATACCCGTTGTTGTTCCCCACCCGATAATTGTGCTGGGAAATTATTGATACGATGTCCTAATCCAACAGACTTCAAGGCTTCCTCTGCATCTTGGGCGTCTTTTACAATCTCAGCCGCCAATTCTACATTTTCCTTTGCCGTTAAATTCGGTACTAGATTATAAAATTGGAAGACGAAGCCGACATCGTCTCTTCTATAATAAGTGAGTTGTTTTTCATCAAAAGCGGAAATGTCCACGCCATCGACAAACACATGCCCGTCGTCATTGGTGTCCATGCCCCCTAAAATATTCAGAACCGTTGATTTCCCTGCACCACTGGCCCCTAAAATAATCACTAATTCCCCTTTTTCAATTTCAAAATTCACATCATTATTCGCGACAATCTCTGTATCGCCGACTTGATAACGTTTATAGCTATTCTTCATTTCGATATAAGCCATGTCTATCCCCCATTTCTCTCAATACGTTAAATGAACACCGTGTTGATTCTCTTT
Source organism: uncultured Carnobacteriaceae bacterium (assembly GCA_938039195.1). Taxonomy (GTDB): domain Bacteria; phylum Bacillota; class Bacilli; order Lactobacillales; family Aerococcaceae; genus Granulicatella. The sequence continues at coordinate 4,121 of CALHVK010000145.1, read as the reverse complement.
CGTATTTACTCTATACTAGCAGTAGTGAAAAAACAATACACAATACTCAACAATGTGTTGATTTAAGAAAAGAGTTTAAACAATGACGACACAAAAACGGAAAACCACAACGAAAAGCGATTTAAAAGAAGCGCTCACCCGATTACTGAGAGAAAAAGACTTCGAAGCTATTAGCGTCAGCGATATCGCTAAAGAAGCAGGCGTGAATCGCGGAACCTTCTACCTGCATTACGTCGATAAATTCGATATGGTGGACAAGCTCATTGACGAGATTTTACAAAACATCTTACTTCTATTAAAAGAAGGCAATCCAAAAAATAAAGAAGAAGCCCTTCCAGGAATCGTGAAAATCTTCGAGTATTTAAAAGAAGACTTCGACTTTATTCACGCGATGACCTTGAACCGATTCAACTACACATCGAAACTCGTTCATGATTTCCTATTAGAGTTAACACGCCAAATTGGACCGATTAAGGAAAACATCGCGATGGTCTACCCGCTGCCAGAAGATTACGCGCAAGAAGTCTTCATCTATAGCAACAGCGCGATTTTCTTCCACTGGATTCAAAAAGGTGGCGTGGAAAGTCCAGAAGAAATCGCAAAAATCTTTTTTAGAATGTCTGTATAAAGGAGAAAACTCATGCAAAAGAATATTATGAAAGACCCACTCTTCCTGAGCCAAAAATCAACGGCTGCCGACCCGAAAGCAGATGCGCAAGTGGTCCGCGACCTGCAAGATACGCTTCGTGCGAATCGCGACCGATGTGTGGGAATGGCGGCGAATATGATTGGCGTGAAGAAGAACATTATTATTGTAGCGATTGGACCGATGGATTTGGTGATGCTGAATCCGCGTATTACGAAAAAGCAGGGGCCATATGAAACGGAAGAAGGATGTCTGAGCCATACTGGCACGAAGAAGACGACGCGCTATCAAACGATTGAAGTAGCCTACACCGACCCGAGCGGCAAGAAGCATACGGGAACGTTCACCGACTTCACGGCGCAAGTCATCCAACATGAGATCGACCACTTAGAAGGTATTCTCATATAAATACGATTACTTCAATCCTTGCGGATTGTTTCATCATAGCTGTAATGGGGCAACGGCTTGAGCCTTATGTCTCAAGCTCTACCAAGCTTCAAACTGACTCTACGGGTTTCTCCCTAGAGTCAGTAATTCACATTGGTTGCTATCCCCCATTACTGCTACGATGAATCCGCAAGATTTCCGTAATCGTATTTTACTATGCTTCTAAATGGACGAGGATGCGGGCTTGTGCCGGGAAGGCGGGATGTGCTCCTTGCAACGGTGGTGTAGTCATCTTCTTCGTTTCCTAGCGTAAGAAAAAGAAAAAATAAAGAGAAAAGGGTTGACTATGACGTAACGGTATAGGTTAAACTTTCTAGTGTTAGGAGTTGAGGTTATGTATTTAATCAAGCAAGTAAGTGAAATCAGTGGTGTATCGGTGCGCACTTTACATCACTATGACGAAATTGGATTGCTTTCCCCGAAGAAACAGGAAAATGGATATCGCTACTACAGTGACGAGGAATTGTCCCAATTACAGACGATTCTCTACTATAAATATTTGGGATTTTCGCTGAAAGAGATAAAGTCCCTGATGAAGCAAAACGAGGATGATCTGTTGCCCCACTTAAAACATCAATTGAATTTAATGCAGAAAGAAAAAGACCGTCTTCTAACATTAATCGACACATTAGAAAAGACGATTGCGTCTACAGAAAGGAAAATGACGATGACAACCGAAGAAAAATTCAAAGGATTCACCTTCAAGGATAACGAGAAATACAAACAGGCCGCGACTGAAAAATACGGCGAAACAGTGATGAATGAAGCCGAAGAAAGACAAAAAGGTAAGGAAGAAATCATTGCAGACGGCTTCAATAAAATCTTCTTTGCATTCGCGGATAATATCGAAAAAGAACTACCAGCGACAGACGCTGTGAACGTGGACTTAGCAAAACAACTTCACCAACACATGTGCGCCTACGCGTTCGACTGCTCCATCGATGTCTTCTCGAGCATCGGATTCGGCTACGCGAAAAACGAAGAGTTCAGAACGAACTTGGATAAATACGGCAAAGGCGTTGGACAATACGCTTGCGACGCGATTCAAGCCTATGTCGCACAGGAGAGAAAATAAGAAGGTTCGCTTCCTAAGCAAATTATAATCCATAATTATAAGCAGTCATTGACTGCTTATTTTAATATCATTAAACTTCTTATTCTCTCATTTTTTTAAATTCTTTATGCTATAATATCAATTAAGAACGACATTTTTTATAAACATAATTTACTTTTAGAAGTTTAAGGAAGATGATAAATGAGTTATCACGTAAAGTTTAACGATATTACCTCCATGCATGGCCAAACGAATCAAACCATCCAACAATGGGGTCTTGCGTTAGATGCGCTACAAGAGTCGATTTCTACCCTCGCAAACCAGAGTGAGCTTCAAGGGAAAGCGATGACGAGTGCGAAGAGCTATATGACAGAAGTTCATGGAACATTCATACAGACGCTGATGCGGTTAATGAATGAGTATACCGCAAGTTTCTTACTGTATAAAGATGGCTACTATCAAATCGATACGCATAACCATGCGGAATTGCCTGAAGATGTCTATAAGGGGCTACATTCAGACCTAGGAAAGTCTAAGCAACGATTCGAACAACAGTTGGAGCAGTTAACAACTGCTAAGCTCAGAGTCGCAGGGTTAGTGAATTACCAAGGAACTAGTCATACAAAGACGAAATTCACATATGAGAAGCTGATGAAAGATATCAAGCATCTAGACGAATCCATTACGCAATATGAAGAGATGCATGCTCACCAAGACTTGCAGGCGTTTAAGGAATTGCTAGCAGCGACAAAGAGTTTATTGGCGGAGCATTCAAGTAGAGACCGCAGTATGGGAAGTTATCAAGTAGGAGACTTTCGTCAGTTGCCGTCAATGAATCGATTCATGTTGGCTGCGCAACAATCTGCAATCTATTTGAACGATCATATGCCACAGATTCAAGAGGCGGGAGATCGGGAAAAAGTGCGTGTAGAATCAATCTACGCAGAAGAACGAACTAAGCAAGGGCTCATGAATCTTGTATTTGGTGTTTTAACTCTTGCAGTGGGGGTTTCGGCATTAGTAATCTCAGGTGGTACGGTGATACCAATTGTGACTCCTTGGTTAAAAACTTCAGGATACATAATGTATTTATTGGGGAGTGCAAATGCTTTGGAAGGTGTCCACAATATAAGTTTAGGCGTAAGGGGAGATGGTCAAACACATGCTTTTAACCCTCTCCGAGACACTATTTTTATGGGAGATGTACAGACTTACAATGATGTAGTTCAAGTGTTTTCTCTAACAACTGGGATTCTTATTCCAATCGCGCACACGCAAAGTATCCTCCAAGGAGCATGGCAGTTTGGTTGGGGGTTATTTGGGGGATATACTTTTGGAAAAGTTGGCTATCATGGCACAAAACTTCTTGGCGGAAGCGAAGAAATGGCACAAATGATGGATTTATTTGGAAACCTTATTGGTGGTTATACTTTCTCAAAACTAACTCAAGATTTTAGTTTAAATAGGATTCAAGTTCCAAAAGTGACAAATGAGAACGTTCAGCCATCAAGTAATCTAGACCGTGTATTGAAATTAGATAGTAATACTGCGTTAGGAATAAAGAATATTATCGAAGCGGAGGGTTATTCTTTGAAAGAATTTTCTGACCTATTAGCTCCGGAAAGAGTATTAACTTCTGAGGAAGAAGCGGTGGTGAGAAAAGTTCGTGAAATTATAGGAATACCTGAAAAAGGCACTTTAATGGCGAAGATTATTCCCTTTGAATATGTGGATGCGATTATTAAAGGGAAATACCCCGACGTAGGTGGATTTAGTTCAGTTTTCGAGCATTCCGAATCATTAACTTCATTAAATGAGGTATATAAAGGGAATCGTTTAGATTATCCTGGAACACCATTTACACGAAATGGAACTAAGTATTATGCTAAAATAATTTTTTCTCTAGATAACCCCGAAGACTTAATAATACCTTATAAAGAGAACTATCAAGGTGTAGATCCGTTTACAGGGAGA
>CALHVK010000144.1 GCA_938039195.1 uncultured Carnobacteriaceae bacterium | reverse complement strand
TTGTTCCACCGATGCGAAAAACGCATCCATATCCACATGTAAAATTTTTCGCATCTATCCTTCTCCATTCCGAACATTTGTTCTTATTTTATCGTTCATATAAAAAAATTCAAAAAGGAATGCTCATCAAAGAACAAAAAAGCTAAACCAAATCGTTTAGCTTTCATAATATCTATTTATTTTTATTATTCTTTTCGTTGATTTTCACATAGATGATAAAACCAATAGTCAGAACCAAACAACAAATCTCAAAGATGTCATAAATATCATGTCCGGTCAATCCGGTCATTACTAATTCTAGTGATTCTTTCTTCGTAACGAACTCACTAATTGAAAATCCATGTTGAATTTCAGCTGCTTCAACGACAGCATTCCTTAGATAAAATCCTAAAAGGAATAAACTAAGTGAAGCAATATAAAATAATTTACTTTTAAATTTCATTTTCATCCCCCTATTTCTCACTTCTTTTCTATAATAAGATAGTATCCTTTTTCTTTAGACAATTCAATCCTATAAAAAGCTTTTATTCTAAAGAGATATAAACTTCATGGATTATAAAAGCTTGAATCGATTAGAGTCTCCAATCAATCGGCGTTTGACCTGTTTTTTCTAAAAAATCATTAATTTGACTAAATGGTTTACTTCCAAAAAATCCGCGGTAAGATGACAACGGACTTGGATGTGGTGCCTTTAAAATTAAATGATTCGGATTGGTAATCAGCTTTTCTTTCGATTGCGCTGGTTTTCCCCACAATACAAATACAATCGGATGGTCACTTTGGTTAAGAGAAGTAATGACCGCATCGGTAAAAGTCTCCCACCCTTGACCACGATGGCTATTCGCCTCATGTGCTCGAACCGTCAATACCGTATTCAGCAACAACACGCCTTGTTTTGCCCAAGCGGTTAAATCTCCACTTTTGGCTACTGGAATACCAAGATCATTTTCAAGTTCCTTATAAATATTCAGTAATGAAGGCGGTAGTGCAACACCTTTTTGAACAGAGAAACTAAGACCATGTGCTTGGTTGTCGCCATGATAAGGATCTTGACCAAGAATCACCACTTTCACATTATCAAACGGTGTCAGCTCCAAAGCCTTAAAGACATTCTCAGCAGCCGGAAATACTTTATGATGATTTCGCTCGCTTTGTTCAAAGGAACGTACTGCATGGAAATACTCTTTTTCCTTCTCCCCACCAATCACATCATGCCACGTTGTCATAGAGTTTCCTCTTTTCTCTCGTAGATTTCAAACGTATGTGGATAGACATTTTTCTCGTCCACTTCTCCTTCGAGGCTTTTCACTTTAATAAAATCGCTCCACGGAAAATCGGTTGGGAAATACGTATCTCCCTCAAAGGTATGATGGATTCTTGTGCAGTAAAGCAGCTCCACATGGTCTTTTAGAAGACGATACACCTCGGCACCACCACACACATAAATATCTTCGTGTTTGGCATCTTCGATAATTTCTTTTACATTTGTCACGACTTCAGCACCTGGTACTTCATAATCGTCACTTCTGGTAAGAAGAATGGTTTGACGCCCTGGAAGCAAGCGGCTCCCCATCCCTTCAAACGTTTTACGTCCCATGAGGATGGTTTGCCCCATTGTCACTTCTTTAAAGAATTTCAAATCATTCGGTAATCGCCAAGGAAGCGTATTGTCTTTTCCTACAAGCCCTTGTTCGTCTTGAGCCCAAATATAAATTAACATTTGTTTCCTCCAGTATTATACGGCAATTGGCGCTTTAATCGTTGGATGTGGATTATATCCTTCTACAATCACATCATCAACATCGATTTCAAACATTGATTTTTCAGGATGTTTTAATACAAGTGTTGGTAATTCTCTTTCTTCGCGTGCTAATTGCGTTTCAACTTGTTCCATATGGTTTAAGTAGATATGCGCATCGCCTAATGTATGAACGAATTCACCAACTTCTAAGCCGACTTCATTTGCGATTAAATGTGTTAATAAGGCGTAACTTGCGATATTAAAAGGTACTCCTAAGAACACATCCGCACTACGTTGGTATAATTGGCAACTTAATTTACCGTCGGCAACGTAAAATTGGAACATTGTGTGACATGGAGGAAGCGCCATACTTGGAACATCTTCTGGATTCCATGCGGAAACAATCATCCGACGTGAATCTGGAGAATTCTTCAATAAGTTCAGTAAGTCTGCGATTTGGTCAATCGTTTCCCCTTTTGTTGTTTTCCAGTGACGCCACTGTGACCCATAAATATTTCCAAGTTCACCGAATTCTGCAGCAAACGCATCATCCGTTAAGATTTTCTCACAGAAGTCTTTCTTCACTTCTTGGTATACTTCGTTAAATGCTTCGTCTTCTAAGCAACGACGTCCAAAGTCTGTCATATCAGGACCAGTGTATTTTGGAGAAGAAACATAACGCTCAAATGCCCATTCATCCCAAATGTGGTTGTTATGTTCTAATAAGTATTTGATATTTGTATCTCCGTGTAAGAACCAAAGTAATTCACTCTTAATCAAACCAAACGCCACACGTTTTGTTGTTAAAAGTGGAAAGCCTTTTTGCAAGTCAAAACGCATTTGGTATCCAAACACACTCTTTGTACCTGTACCTGTACGGTCCGTTTTTATTGTTCCTTCTTCTAAAATCTTTCTTAGTAAGTCTTTATATTGTTTCGTCATATCGGTTCCTTTCTTTAATTCCCTGCTAATTCAGCTAAATATTCCCAACGTTCGTAAGCTTCACTTGCCGCTTCTTCCGTCTTGTCTAATTCCTCTTGTAATTCTTGTAGTTTGGCAAAATCTTGTGCATGTACACTCATTTCCTCTTGCAAGAATTCTAGTTTTTCTTCGAGTTCTTGAATGGTTCCTTCAATCGTCTCCCATTCCTTCTTCTCTTGATACGTCATCTTCTTAGATGGAGCTGCTTTTGGTGCCTCCGCTTTCGGTGTTTCCACCTTAGGAGCTTCCACCACAACTTTTGCGAGCGTCTTTTCTTGTTCTAAATACTCACTCATCGATCCGTAGAACAATTCTGTTTGCCCTTCTCCTCGGATGACAAATAATTGATCGACCGTCTTATCTAAGAAGTAACGGTCATGCGATACGATAAGAACTGCCCCATTAAACGACTCTAGGAAATCTTCAAGTACGGTTAATGTATCAATATCCAAGTCGTTCGTTGGTTCGTCTAATAATAACACATTTGGTTTTGTCATTAATAAACGAAGTAAGTAGAGTCGTCTTCTCTCTCCTCCAGACAATGTATGGATATATGCTCCATGTAAATGTCTTGGGAATAAGAAAGTCTCGAGTAATTCTGAAATGGATGCTACTTCTCCATTTTTACGTTTAATTTCTTCCGCTTCTTCTCGTAAATATTGGATTAGCTGTTTATCCATTGGAATATCTTCATCTTCTTGTTTATAGTACGCGATTCGAACGGTCTCACCAACAACAAATTGGCCACTATCAAATGGAATCTGTCCGGCAATGGCATTTAAGAATGTGGATTTTCCAACGCCATTCACCCCAGCAATCCCGATGCGCGCTTGACTTTGAATAACCCAATCCAGATTCTTCACGATGGATTGTCCATTAATCGAAAGAGAGGCGTCTTCCAGTTGAAAAACGCGTTTTCCAATACGAGCTTGGTCAAACTCCATTACTAGCTTCTCTTGAGAAGTCGTTTGCTTCACATCTTTTTCTAGCGCTTCAAAACGATGAATACGGGCTTGTTGTTTCGTTGTACGAGCTTTTGCACCTTGGCGCATCCACTCTAACTCGCTTTGATACAATCGTTTTTGTTTCTGCGACATACGTGTTGCGATTTGTTCTCGTTGGCTTCGTTGTTCTAAGTAAGACTCGTAATTTCCTTCGTACGCTTCGATTCTACCGTTCACGAGTTCAAACATATGCGTTACCGCACGTTCGAGGAAGTAACGGTCATGAGTAACGAGCATCATCGCGCCTTTGTAATTGGCTAAATAACCTTCTAACCATTCAATGGCTTCTAGGTCTAAGTGGTTCGTTGGTTCATCGAGCAATAGTAAATCCGGTTCTTCCATCAATACTTTAGCAAGACCCACACGTTTCTTTTGACCACCAGAGAGTGTACCCACTTTTTTCTGAATATCCGTTAGTCCCATCTTTTGAAGAATGGTCTTGATTTGCACTTCCACTTGCCATCCATCGATTTCATTCATCTTTTGCTCTAAGACGCTGTATCGTTTCGCAAGACTTTCCGAGGTTGGATTTTCTCGTAATTGTTCCACCACTTCTTCAAAGTCATGAACGACTTTTAACGTTGGGTGGTCGCCTTTATATAAGGCTTCGAAAATCGTATCTTCGTCCTCTAATTCTGGTTGCTGAGATAAGTATCCAATTCTGAAATCGTTAGATGTTGTAATATCGCCCGATTCTGCAAAATCAACTCCTGCAAGAATGGATAATAATGTACTCTTACCAGTCCCGTTTTGACCGATTAAACCTACGTGTTCTCCTTCATTAATAATAAAGGACACGTCTTCTAATAATGATTTCGCACCATAAGATTTTTTCAAATGATCGACTCTAAAATCTTTCATGCAAACTCCTTTCAAGTCTCTTAATATAACCCTTGAATTTTCCCATTGTCATCAACACTAATTCCAAGTGCTGCTGGAACTTTAGGAAGTCCCGGCATTGTTAAAACTGTTCCCGTTAACGCTACAATAAATCCAGCACCTAGTTTTGGAATCAATGAACGAATCGTGATTGCAAAACCTTCTGGACGTCCTTTTAACTTAGCGTTATCTGAGAATGAGTATGGTGTTTTAGCAATACACACATTCAGATGGTTCCATCCAGCTTCTTCAATCTCTTTCAATTGTTCTAACGCTTCAGGGGTGTAATTTACCTTTGTGGCTCCATAAATATTCTTCGCCACTGCATCAATCTTTTCTTGAATCGGTTGAGTTGCTTTATAAGTTGGAACAAAAGCAGCTTTGCCACTATCACAAAGTTCAACAACTTTCTGCGCTAAGTCGATACCACCTTTTGATCCCTTTTCCCATACTGCCGTCATGATACAAGGCACTCCAAACTCCTGACATAGCGATGCAAAGAGTTCTTGTTCTGCTTTTGTATCTGTTACAAATTCATTCAGTGCAACCACAACTGGTAAGCCATACTGCTGAATATTTTCAATATGTTTCGCTACGTTCTTAAATCCTTCGCGTACTGCTTCAAGAGATTCTCCTTGCGCTAATTCTTCAAGAGATAATCCGCCATGCATCTTTGTTGAACGGATTGTTGCCACGACTACAACTGCATCCGGACTCTTTCCAAGTACTGGAACTTTGATATCCAGGAACTTCTGAGCACCAAGGTCAGCCCCAAAACCGGCTTCTGTCACCGTATAATCTGCCAACGTCAAGGCCATTTTCGTAGCAATGACACTATTACATCCATGCGCAATATTGGCAAATGGTCCACCATGAACGATGGCTGGCGTTTCTTCTAACGTTTGAACGAGGTTTGGCTTCACGGCTTCTTTCATAAGGGCGGTAATAGCCCCTTCTACTTGTAAATCCGCTACCGTCACTGGGTTCCCATTCATATCAAATGCCACTAAAATTTGCGATACACGATGCTGTAAGTCTTTTAGGTCACTTGCTAAACAAAGAACTGCCATCATTTCGGTTGCGACCGTAATATCAAAACCATCTTTGCGAGGAACCCCATTAATCGAACCGCCAAGCCCAATTTCAATTTGGCGTAACGCACGGTCATTTAAATCAAGCGCTCGTTTCCATAAAATGCGGTTAGCATCAATTTGTAGTTCATTTCCTTGATGAATATGATTGTCAATAATCGCAGATAACAGATTTGTAGCTGTCGTTAAGGCATGCATGTCTCCTGTGAAATGCAAATTGATTTCTTCCATGGGAACAACTTGTGCATAACCGCCACCTGTAGCTCCCCCTTTGAGTCCAAGAGTTGGTCCTAGAGATGGTTCACGAAGTGCAATGACTGTTTTCTTCCCAATAGCTTTTAGTGCGTCCCCAAGTCCAACTGTTACAGTAGACTTCCCTTCACCAGCAGGAGTCGGATTCATCGATGTCACTAAAATGAGTTTCCCAAACTTCTCTGGGTTATGGAACTCATTTTTATCAATCTTTGCCTTGTATTTTCCATATGGTTCGATTTCATCAGGAGTTAAATGAAGCTTTTCGGCAATCACCGTGATGGGTTGCATTTGGTTTTCTTGTGCAATTTGAATATCTGTTTTCATGACGTCACCTCGCTGTATGCATATTCGTTTTATTATACCATAATTTGAAGCAAAAAAAGAATGAGGATGCAATACATCCTCATTCATCTCTTATGATGTTAGTCTTCTTTTTTCTTGAATCCTAATACTCCAAAACCTGTTAACATTGCTGTAATGGCTGCACCAGTTAGAGAAGCCGTAACCCCTGTATTTGGTAATTCTTCTTGTTTTGGTTCTTCTGGCGTATTAGTTGTTGTTTCTACTGTTGTTTCTTCAGTAGTTACTTCAGTTGTTGGTTGTGCAATTTTTTTGTACCAGTGGATACGATTTCCTTCGCGGTCTTTTTCTGTACTTACAAATTCATATCCATCGATTTCAGCTGGATCTTTCCAACCTTTGTCTTTTGCTTTGATTGATTCTTTTGTATCGATATCTTTGTACTCTGTCACTAATGCATCAAGTACTAATTGTGCACTTGCAGAGTCACTAATAATACGGTAAACATAAATCCCTTTAGAATCTTTACCATCAATAGTTGCTGTAGCCACTGTTGAAACATCATATTGCATTTTTGCGATATCAATCTTAGATTTGTCAATGATATTCACACGATTTTTACCGATACGGAAGAATACACCTAATTCTTTTGGAACATCTCCTGAAATCATTTCAAGCGTGATTTTCTTATCTGTAATAGAAGTGACTTTGAATGTTGGCTCAACACCTGTTGGGAATACATATGCGCCATATTCATTGACTTCATATGTACTATATACAGGCAAGATAAATCTTGAAGTAAATGTATCTCCTACTTTGAGTTCAGTATCACCACTTGTTTTCCACTCGATACCTGAAGCATCATTGAATTCTAACTCAACAGTTGAACCAACTTTCATACCTTCACTTCCACGAACTTGGAATTGTGTAGTCGTTTCATATGATCCATCAGCCTTGAATTTAATCGTATTTCCAGAAGGTGTGAAGTTGATTGAATTTGTCTCAGTAGCAAATTGTTCTACTTTTGGAATATCTACTGTACTTGTCACAGAAGAAGATCCCACTTTGATCACTTGGTTTAAAGTGTAGTCTTTATTTGCGATTACAGCTCCATTATAAGCATTATCTGATTTAATTTGGAACTTGACTTGTTTCAATACATCTGGTTTTTCAGCTTCAATAGCTTTCGTAAATGTAATTTTTAATGTCGCGCGTGTTGATTCCAATTCAGCTTGTTGCATTTGAGCTTTGTCGTTTGAACCTTGACGTGCTTTATTGACGTTTTCAAACGAAACAATTGAAATTTTACCAATTGTCTTACCTTCGTAAGTGACATCCTTGCCATTTAATTGATTTAAGACAGCAACGTTTTCTAATGTAACTGTAACATAGTCGCCTTCTTTCACATCATCTTCTGTAAGTGAAAAAGAAAGGTCTACATCTGTATAGTATTCATAATATTTAATATCATGGTTTTTAATAGTACCAGTCACTTGTGCAGCTACTTCTCTAGCTTCACGTGCAGGAGTTTCTGTAGTTGTCACAGCTTCAGCACTTGTTGTTGTTTCAGCACTTGTTGTAGAAATTTGCTCAGCTGTCGTTGTTTCTTCGGCAGTGATGATTTCTTGACTTTGAAGAGCAGCCAAAAGCACACCTGTAGACAATAAAGTGATTAATAATTTCCCAAACCTTTTCTGGTTTTTCATCCCTATTTACCTCCGTGGATATTTACACTATTATGCTACAATTTTACTACATTTATACTGTATATTCAACTGATAGCATAATTATTTCTATATTTTAACTACTAACGTATTAGTCGCCTAAATATTTATAACACAATAAATCAAATGCTTTTTCTCAGTAATCTTAAAATTAACTTTTATGTTAACTAATTTTTAAATATTCTTTGAAAAAAAGAATTCTTCCTGATAAACTCACAAAAAAAAAGACTAGATAAGTCTAGCCTTTCATTTTAAATTAGAATTTTTTACGTTTACGAGCTGCTTC
>CALHVK010000143.1 GCA_938039195.1 uncultured Carnobacteriaceae bacterium | reverse complement strand
AGAACTCGTCATATAATTTAATTATTTTCCTGTCTACTTGACAGGGTGCACTTCAATGTAACATATAAGTTACATTTTGCTTTTTTGTTGCCTTTCAACCTGAGAGCGACTTTCCCATCAGCTTTTTATCTCGATGGGCATCTCACCCAGAAAGCACCCTATTCCCTTTCAGCAAAAAGGACAAAACAGGACACGAAAAAGCTCCATGGATTCTATAGTAGGAAGAATAGCGAGTGCATTCAATGTGAATTACTGCCGCTAAGAAATTTATTTCCTAGCGGCAGTTTGAAGCTTGAAAGGAATTGAGACGTAAGGCTCAATCCGGTGCAGCTATTGTCACTACTATGAAGATATCCATAGGAGCTTGTAGTATCCTGTTTTTTTGTCCATCCTATTTATTTTGCACATACTGCTCTAGTCGGTAGCTTCCTGCAGTGAGGTAGACCCCTGCCATCGCAAGAATCACCCAGACTGCTGGGAAGATGGTTTGAAGGTCAATCGCCTTGTACAACCAGTAAACTGGGCTGATATAAGCCACGATACTAAGCCAACTTCCTCCAAAATCCCCAAACACCGCTGGCATTCCAATCCCCGCCATTAGCATTACAAACAGAATTCCAAATGTCGTTGCATGCCCTGGCATCTTGAAAATTCTAAAGAAGAATAAGTTTAGGCAGAGACTGTAAATAATCGTTACAGCTAATAGACTCGTGAACACACCCCAGTTGATTTCTGGAACCAAACCAGAAAGTTGCATTAATGCCATGAGTGCCATATTCGCTGCAAAGATAAAGACAAAGTATGCCAATAAGAACGAAAGCATGATTTCCATATTCGAACGTGGAGATACGACCGAGCGTTTCAATACATAACTCTTCTTAAAGTTAATCCAGTCGGAAGAAATCACTGCCGCATTCATGATGACATAAAGCAGAAGCATAAGCATTACGACTCCGGTTGCTACACTCGTCTTCACTTCTTCGCTTGTAACTACCATTTGATTGTCATCCACAGATAACGTCTCTTTTTTCGTCAACACGCCTACTTCTTGCAGTTTCGCATTGAGTATGACTTCTTTTAACACCTTCGTCAACTGTGCATCAAGTAGAAAGTCTCTTGTGCCGCGCTGCGTATTCCAGATGCGAATCGTTGGCACTTGGCCTTCTTTAGCCTTCTGTAAATAGTTGGCAGGCACTTCGTAAATAACCGTCATTTCTCCTTTTTTCAAGGCCTCTTTGGCACTGTCTAAGTCGAAATACACATTTTCTTCTCGAATGTACGGAGCAATCAATTCTTGGTATTCATCATTTCCCTCTTCAAACACAAAGGCAACTGTTTTTGCGACCGTACTTGGCGCTTTCGTATCCGCTGTTCCTTGTGATGCAATCATGATTCCATTGACTAAAGCTGGCATCCCAATCATCATAAAGAGAATCATCGGCATCTTCAATAATCGTTTCAAATGAAAGATTGTCATTCTGATAAGAATCATTGACGTGCCTCCTTTCTCTTCAATGACCAGTTAAATGTTACCCCTAGGATTAACATAATAGGGCCAGCAACTGTAATCATTCCTCCCACCGATACCCCATTCATTATCTCGACAAATGGTGTATACATAAATTTTTGAAGTGGATTTCCGCTGAGGAAACTAAAGGTTGAACTGATACGGTCGAGTGGAATCATCCCTGATAAGAACATATAGATTAAGTTTATAGAAGTTGAAAATGCTGGTAAATTCTTCTCAGTCACGAAATTACCGATTAAATTTCCAAGTTCATTAAAGACTAAACTATAGAAAACGATGAGGATAATAATGCTGCCGAAGTTCCCTCCAAAAGTTGTTGGGTCAAGAATTTTCCATAGGCCGATATACACAAATGACAATAGAGTCGTCATTATCATATTCACGGCTAAATCGAGTCTATTTTTTTCAGAAATACTAAATGGTAAAACGTCCAAACGTTTACGAAGGCCGCTGAATTCCTTTTTTACCCCAAATCCCATCGCAGTTTCAAGGAACATCATAAACAGAAATCCAAGTCCTGTAATCGCGTAGTGTTGATTCGCAGTCACTTGTGATTCAGCTTCCACTTGTTCTGTCTCAAAAGCTCCCGCCAGAATTTCCTGTTGTAAGGCTGCAAGTATCCCCGCTGCTTGTTCTGGCGTAATGGATGCATTTTGACTTTCTGCGACTGCATTCATTACGGAGCTTGCTTCTAATAATTGCGAAGTCATTGTTTTTAAGAGCGATTCATACACCGCAAATGACGTATTCGATGTTCGTCCTAATTTCTTAAGGGTAATCGGAGTTGCTTGCGAACGCGTTTGAATCGACTCTGTGAAATCCGAAGGAATCGTCGCAATAATTTTCGCATTTTCTTTAACAGTAGTCAGCGCAATTTGTTTTTCCTCCGTAAGCTTCTCAAACAATGCAACCACTTGTTCTCCGTAAACGCCTTTGTCTTGATTATCGATATAAATCTTCGTTTCAATCGTTAAATCAGATGGATTGAAGGCACCCTTTGTGGAAAACGCCAAGAAAAGCATTAACAGAAATGGCATTAATACCAGCATCAATAGCGCTGGAAAAGACTTCAGAGAGGATATTAAATTGGCTTTAATATAACGAATGTATCTCATAAGTCCTCCTTAATCACGAAGCGTCTTTCCTGTTAATTGTAAGAACGCCTCTTCTAATGTTGTTTCTTTTACGTTGACGGATTTAATCACGAGTTGTGCCTGTTCGACTTGCTCAATTAATTTCATCATCGAGAAAATCGTTTGGTCGATCGTGAGTTCCACGTCTTGGCCGTCGACTGTTACAAATTGAATGCCGTTTTCGCTATTCTTCAACACTTCGTCAAATCCGGCAGGCACGCGGTCCAATGTGAGGGCTACCGTTTGTGTATGCCCCACGAGTTTTTTCACTTCTTCTTTCGTGCCATATGCCACTTCTTCCCCTAAATCGAGAATGAAGACGCGTTTACACAAAGTTTCGATTTCCTCCATATAATGCGAAGTATAAAGAATCGTTGTGCCTTGTTCCCCAAGAGATTGAATATAGTCGAAGATATGTTGACGCGACTGCGCATCCACCCCAACAGTTGGTTCATCTAAAATCAAAATCGAAGGGTTATGCAACATCGCTACAGCAATATTCAAGCGACGTTTCATCCCGCCGGAGTAGTTTTTCACTTTCTCTTTCTTCTTGTCGGTAAGACCGGCCACTTCTAGTAATTTTTCAATTTGACTCTTTAACTCTTGGCCCGCTAACCCATAGAGTCCACCGAAGTATTCTAAGTTGTCGACCGCGTTCAATTCCTCAAGAAGCGCGATATCTTGTGGCACTAAGCCTAAGTGTTTTCGAATTTCTACTTTATCGGTTTTAATCGACTTTCCATTAATGAAAATCTCACCGCTATCCATCGATTGAATCCCTGTCAGAATATCAATCAATGTACTTTTCCCGGCTCCATTAGGTCCAAGTAATCCAAAAAGTTCCCCTTCCATAATTTCAAAGGAAACATTTTGTAGGACTTTATGTCGTCCGTAAGATTTGGTTACGTCTTTAATTTCAATCATATGTACACCTCTTTTTATCGAATAAATGAAAGAATGGCTGTTAATAAACAAAGAACAATCGCTACAATTGCTTCCTCTTTTAAATCTTTCGGGGTCTTCTTGGATTCGTTCATTTGTTTACCCTCCTACTTGTTTGTACCCTTATCATAGCAAACACCCCCAAGAGTCTATAGTCCAAAACGTCATCTAGTACCGTGACTAAAGTCATGTTTTCTATA
>CALHVK010000142.1 GCA_938039195.1 uncultured Carnobacteriaceae bacterium | reverse complement strand
TGCTGCGACTGCCGTGGCACAAGTAATGAGGGAAATACTATCCAAGTCACCTTCTGGGAAAATACAGATACTCATATATAAGCCAGATTTTGGAGGGGACAGGAAGGTTCTTCCTAGACGACCTCGACCGGCTGTTTGCTCTTCTGAAATAAAGAAGGTCGGGACTCTAGAACCGGATGCACCATAGGTTTTAGCCAAATCATTTGTGGAAGTAGTGGTCTCAAACACTTGAATATCCCAGTCTTGAAGATCTTCTCCCAAATGGGTGCGAATCCCTTCAAGGGTTAACAAATCAATTTTTCTAGATAATTGATAACCAACCTTTGTGCTGGAAGTGATTTCGTAGCCATCTTTTTTTAATTGCTGAATGGCTTTCCACACAGCGGTACGAGAAAGGTTTAGTTCTTCTGCGATTTCTTGCCCTGAAAGAGGTTTGTTTGTTGTGCCGTATAAGAGGCGTAAAACATCCTGTTTTGTACTCATAATATCCTCCTTTCATCAGTATTCATGTTTTTAAGTGTAACAGATTTGAAACGATTGTCAACTATTGAATTTTTAGAGGTTAACAATAGATGCAAACGATTAAAAGATAGCGGATTCTACTGTGAACATGGTATAATAATTGAGAACATTTAGTGAAAGGAATTTGAGTATGAAAAAATTAGTCATTAACGGCGGTAAACCACTTAAAGGCGAAGTGACCATTAGTGGAGCTAAAAACAGTACAGTAGCTTTAATTCCGGCTGCTATTATCGCTAATGAACCAGTTGTATTAGAGGGTGTCCCTGAGATTCAGGATGTCGATGCATTAATTGAAATTTTAAATGATTTTAACGTAAAAACAGAATTTGTGGATGGAACGTTAACCATCGACCCAAGAGAAATGAAATCTATCCCGATGCCAAAAGGAAAGATTCAAAGTATGCGTGCTTCGTATTACTTCATGGGAGCAACACTTGCCAAATTTGGGGAAGGGGTTGTTGGGCTCCCAGGTGGATGTTTCTTAGGACCTCGCCCAATTGATCAACACTTAAAAGGATTTAGAGCACTCGGAGCAACTGTTACAGATCACGATGGTGCTATCTACTTATCAACTGGCGAAGAAGGTTTAGTGGGTACGAAAATTTATATGGACGTGGTATCTGTAGGTGCGACGATTAACGTATTGTTAGCATCGGTTCGTGCAAAAGGTAAAACGATTATTGAAAATGCTGCACGTGAACCAGAAATTATCGATGTGGTGAACCTATTAAATAAAATGGGTGCCAATATTAAAGGTGCCGGAACAAGCATCATTCGTGTGGAAGGTGTAGACAGTTTACATGGATGTACGCATACGATTATTCCAGACCGTATTGAAGCAGGAACCTATTTATCGATTGCGGCAGCAGTTGGTGAAGGCGTTCGAGTGAAGAATGTGATTTTTGAACACTTAGAAAGTCTCATTGCGAAAATGAACGAAATGGGCGTGAAGATGGAAGTCGGTGAAGATGATATTTACGTTTATCCTTCGAATGAATTAAAAGCCGTGAACATTAAGACAATGCCTTACCCAGGTTTTGCGACAGACCTTCAACAAACGATTACGCCGCTCTTTAGTAAAGCGACAGGAACAGCGATGATTGTGGATACTATTTATCCAAAACGTGTCGGTCACGTACCAGAATTAAATCGTATGGGCGCTCGTGGAAAAGTAATTGAAGATATCATTACATTTGAAGGGCCAGCACCATTAGTGGGCGCTGAAGTTGCAGCTAGTGATCTACGTGCAGGAGCGGGATTAGTTGTTGCAGGATTAATGGCTGAAGGAACAACGAAGATTTCAAATATCGGACATATTTTACGTGGTTATTCAAACATCGTTGATAAACTACAAGCATTAGGTGCCGATATTACGATGATTGAAGAGTAAGAAGGGACACTATGCCAGAACAAGTGGAAACTGTAACGCTTCAAAGCTTACAAGAAAAAACGTTAAAAGAGATGTACGGCTTTGCCAAACATTATAAAATTCCTTATTACGGACAAATGAATAAAAAGGAATTAGCGCTTGCGATTCTTCGTGCTCAAGAAGAAGCAACTGGATTTTTCCAAGTGGAAGGTGTCTTAGACATTAATCGCGCAGAGGGCTTTGGATTCCTTAGACCGATTAACTATTCAAGTAGTCAAGAGGATATTTATATTTCTGCTTCGCAAATTAGACGTTTCGACCTTCGAAATGGAGACCTTGTGAGTGGGACTGCGCGTCCACCACGTCCGGGTGAGAAGTTTAATGGGTTGATGCAAGTTGGATTCGTGAATGGAAAGGATCCAGAAGAAGCCAAAGAACGTGACCATTTCCCAGGACTTACACCACTGTATCCGGAGAAACAAATGGTCCTTGAAACCACACGTGGTCGTATCGCTTCTCGAATGCTGGATTTAATTTGTCCGATTGGTTTTGGACAACGTGGGCTTATTGTGGCTCCGCCAAAAGCTGGAAAGACAAGCTTATTAAAAGAAATTGCGAATGGAATTACGACTAACTATCCAGAAGCGGAATTGATTATTTTATTAATCGATGAGCGACCAGAAGAGGTAACGGATATTGAACGAACCGTGAATGCTGAGGTCGTGTATTCTACATTTGACCAGCTTCCGGAAAACCACATTAAGATTAGTGAACTAGTGCTAGAACGTGCGCTTCGTCTTGTAGAAGATGGACGTGACGTTATTATCTTGATGGATAGTCTCACGCGTCTTGCCCGTGCATATAACTTAACGATTCCACCTTCAGGAAGAACATTGAGCGGTGGGATTGATCCGGCTGCGTTATATCGTCCTAAGAAATTCTTTGGGTCTGCCAGAAATATCGAAGAGGGCGGCAGCCTAACGATTCTTGCTACGGCGTTAGTGGAAACAGGTAGCCGTATGGATGATGTCATTTACGAAGAGTTCAAAGGAACGGGGAATTCAGAAATCCATCTCTCGAGAGAGCTGGCTGAAAGACGAGTCTTTCCTGCTATTGATGTGAAACGTTCAGGTACTCGTAAAGAAGACATGTTACTCTCGCAAGAAACGCTGGAAGCCATTTGGAAAGTGCGTCATGCCATTAAAGGAGACGGTCTTGAAACGAGTGAGCAACTCGTGAAGCAATTAAAAGAAACGAAGTCGAATGCCGATTTCATTCGTCGTCTCAGCTTATTAGATTAAACCTTAAATCCCTAAGAGTTTTCTTAGGGATTTTATTTTTTTGCAAAAGATTGGAAGGAAGATGAAAGGAGATTTCAAATAGGATGCTCCTTGTGGTAAAATGGAAAAAGGAGTGATTTTACGTGAAAAAGAAAAAAGTAATCAAAACAAATGCAGTTCGGATGGTTGAACAAGCAAAAGTTCCCTATGCCATCCATGAATATGATGTTGATACGACTCATCTAGATGCTGTACATGCAGCGCAGGGAATGGGGATTCCAGTTGAGGAAGTCTATAAAACCATCGTTCTAACAGGCGATAAGACTGGACATTTGGTCGCTTGTATTGCGGCTCATCTGGAATTGGACTTAAAGACGATTGCGAAAGTTTCAGGAAATAAACGCGTAGAATTATTATCAATAGATAAACTGGAACCATTAACAGGATATGTGCGTGGAGGCTGTTCACCGATTGGGATGAAGAAGAAATTTCCAACCTTTATCGAGCACCACGCAATGAATCAAAAAACAATTCGTATCTCCGCTGGGAAACGTGGACTCCAATTAGAAATTACACCACAAGATTTACAACAGTTAACACAAGCAACGATATTTGAAAATCATCCAGATGAGGTGGAAGCATGAGTGAAGTAACGATTCTTCACATCAATGATATGCACTCGAATTTTCACTCCATAAAAACACAAACGCGCTTTATGACTGAGCGTAGAGCTACTCTTGAGGCGGCAGGCCAGAAGGTATTTGGAATAGATTTAGGAGACCTAATCGACCGTGTCCATCCACTAGTTGAAGCAGAAGATGGAAAGATTGCGTCAAGAGTGTTAAATGAGCAACAAATCGATTTTGCTACCCTTGGAAATAACGAAGGGACGGCGTATACACCGCTTGAATTAGCAGCGGCGTATGAAGAGCGAAAGTTTGAAGTGATTATTTCGAATGTCAAATGGTCATCCACTGGAGAAGTGCCTCCTTTTGCAAAGGAAGTTCATTTTGCAACAGTCGATGAGTGTAGTATTGCATTTATAGGACTTACGGCTTCTTATCCAGAAAGCTACGGGCCAAATGGCTATTTGATTGAAGAGCCGATGGATGCGTTAAAGCGTCTTGTTCCAACCTTAGCTAGAAAAGGACATCAAATTATCTTGCTGTCCCATCTAGGCATTGAAATGGACCATCTGATTGCCGAAACCTATCCAGAAATCCAGGTGATTCTTGGAGCGCATACCCATCATTTCTTTGAAGAAGGAAAATGGGTCAACCAAACACTGTTAACAGGTGGATTTAAGTATGGTGCGTATATTGGTGAACTTCATTTGAAAATCGAAGGCAGTCGCTTAATTCCTCTTTCTGACAAAATGATTGCAGTAGAGGATTTAAAAGGAGATTCGACTATTGATGAAGGAGAAGTACTTCGCCAACAAGGGATTGAACTCTTGAAGGATGAAGTGGTACTTCCACAGATTCCGGCAACCTCTGTGAAAGAACTAGCCAAACTATCCTTAGAAGCAATGACGAGACAAACCGGAGTCCCAGTGGCGTTTACTTATACAGGACTTTTCGTAGTACCGTTTAAAGAAGGACCACTCACAAAGTTTGATTTACATGAATGTATGCCACATCCGATTCACTTGAACAAGAGTCGCTTTAGAGTATCTGATTTCAAACAACTATTGCAAGTTTTTGAAGCGCAGCAACCTGAATTGCTAGAAAAAGCTATTCGTGGATATGGTTTTCGTGGTAAACTGTTTGGAGAGATCCTTTATACAGGATTCCAGTTCGTTCGTGGCGAAGTCGTTATGGATGGAAGAACGTTGGCAGATGATGAATACATTACGTTTGTTTGCCCGGACCATATGCGATTCGTTCCATTTTTCCCGATGATTGAAGAAAAAGGGGACAACGAAATTATTTATCCAGATTTATTAAGAACAATTATTGAAAAAGAATTATTATTCAAAGAAAGGAAGAATCATGACTGAACAGAAAGCAGAAACACTTTCACAGGAACTAAGTCAAGTCTTAGAAGAGATTGTGACAACACCTGAAGAAGAAGTGAAGCGTGCGGTAATGGTTGGAGAGACAACCGTGATGATTGACGATGTGCATTATGAAATTATCGAAGACTACCGCGACGGATTTAATATTGAAGCGTTAAACGAGCGCTATAATGACATCTTTGAGCGCTATGATTACATCGTTGGCGATTGGGGCCATGAGAAATTACGTTTGAAAGGTTTCTTCAAACATTCGCATAAATTGGCGACTCCAGACCGCGATATCGATTATTTACAAGAATATTTATTGGAATATTGCAATTTTGGGTGCCAATATTTCGTATTAGAAAGAGATCCAGAGGCGCAACATAAACCAGTTGTGGAAGAAGAAAAAACACAACAACGTCCAAGACGCGAGCGCAATAATAACCAGCGTAAACGTCAAAACAATCAACGTAGAGAGCATGTCTTTAGTCCGGCGGATTTAGATAGTCCAGTACGTTCTAATAATAAGCGTAAGTTTAAAGACAAGGCTCAAAATCGTCCAAAGAAACGTAATAATGAAACGAATCAAAAGGCGAAAAAAGATCAATCGTTTAACTTGAAAGAATTTATCCCGAAAGAAACGATGAAAGAAAAAGAATATGAAAGCAATAACTTCAAACCAAAACAGAAGAAATCTTCTCAACATTTCTCAATGAAAGAAGTGGAGAAACCAACGAGCAGTAAGGTGAAGAAGAGCCCTGTGAAATCCACTCAGAAGAAAGGATTTCATATTCGAGAAAACCAACAAAGAGGTAACTAAATGTATAAAGCATATTTTATTGATTTAGATGGAACAATGTATCGTGGAAAAGACCGTATTCCAACGGCAGAAGCCTTTATTAAGAGACTGCAAGAAGCAGAGATTCCATTCCTATTTGTAACCAATAATGCTACAAAAACACCTGCACAAGTGGCTGAAAACTTAAGTATGAATTATGGCACTGAAGTTTCAGCAGACGAAGTATATACAAGCGGTGTGGCCGCAGTGGATTACTTGAGGTCTCACTTCAATGTGAAACGTATCATGGTGATTGGCGAAGAAGCGATTAAAGGACAAGTGGAAGCAGCAGGATATACGCTTGTTTCTGAAAATCCAGAAGTCGTATTACAATCCCTTGACCGTAATGTCACTTATAAAGACTTAGAAACAGCAACACTTGCGATTCGTAATGGTGCAACGTATATCGTAACCAATATCGATTCGAACTTACCAAGCGAAAAAGGCCCAATCCCAGGGTCAGGTGCCATCACTGGTTTCTTAAAAGTGGCAACACAAGTAGAGCCCATTATTATCGGGAAACCAAGTAGTGTGATTATGGAGTCTGCATTAGACTACTTAAATGCCAAATTCCCAGACCGTCATTTTACAAAAGAAGACATCGCAATGGTCGGAGATAACTATCAAACCGATATTCAAGCCGGGATTCAATACGGCATGGACACGCTAATGGTATTAACTGGATTTTCAACACGTGAAGACTTAGAAAAAGTGGAAGAACAACCAACGCACTTGGTAGAGGATTTGAGTGAATGGACTATTTAACTAGAACTTACCGAGTGCCAAAATGGATCACTTCCATCGCGCTATTCTTATTCTTCTTAAGTCTAGGAATTACCTTTGTGATTTTCTTTGAGCCGATGTATCATTGGTCGATTGGTTGGTTTGAAGTAGAAAAACAGACAGGATACAGTGCTGATGTTCTGAAGATGAACTATCACGAACTCATTAGCTATTTAACGAATCCACTAATTGATCCGTTGAAGATGACTGATTTCCCAAGTTCAGAACAGGGATTATTCCACTTCTTCGAGGTGAAACGTCTCTTCTTCGTGAACTTTGCGGTATTACTAGCTTCAGGGCTTATCAGTTTCTTTGGGGTACGATATTTACGACAAAGAAGACAAATGTGGCAATTACGCAGACCTATTCGCTGGCTTGTTTTAATTCCAGTTGTCGTTTGTTTTGCGATTGCAGCATTCTTCGATACGCTCTTTGTAAAGTTCCATCAAGTGTTCTTTAACAATGATGCGTGGATGTTTGACCCGAAAAATGACCCAATCATTTTAGCATTGCCTGAAGAATTCTTTATGCTGTGTTTTGCCGTAGTATTCACCTTTTTATTGGTGGGGCTTTTAGGCACAAACTTTGCGATTAAACGATTAAAAGAAATTTAAAACTATAAGAAGCGAGAGCTCTTTTCGAAAAAGAAGAGTTCTCGTTTTTTTGTGCATTAAAAATTCGCATATGAGCGGAATTTCACACAAAAAAATGGTATGATATAAGAGATGAACATTTTAAAGGATTGAGGAGTGGAATAATGAAATTATCAATTGTCATCCCGTTCTATAACGAGGAAAATATGATTCAAAAAATGTATGATGCCTTAGTAGCAGAAGTAAATAAAATTACTAAAGCAGAATTTGAAATTATTTTTATTAATGATGGTAGTAAAGACCGTACTTTTGAAAAAATGCTTGCAATCGCAGAGGGTGATTCACGGGTGAAATATATTAGTTTCAGCAGAAATTTTGGGAAAGAAGCTGGAACGATTGCTGGATTGGAATACGCAACAGGAGAAGCTGTTATCTTGATGGATGGGGACTTACAACATCCACCTGCATTGCTTCCACAAATGATTGAAGCGTATGAAGAAGGATATGACGTTGTGAGTGCTCGTCGTACACGTACAGGTGAAAAACCACACCGTACATTTTTAGCAAAACATTTCTATCGTCTTGCCAATAAAATGATGGATATCGAATTAATGGATGGAGTATCTGAATTCCGTCTGTTTAGCCGTAAAGCAGTGCGCGCTATCCTTTCATTACAAGAATACAACCGATTCTCTAAAGGGATTTTCTCTTGGATTGGCTTTAAAGAAAAAGTTATCGAATATGAAAACCAAGTTCGTACAGTGGGTGAAACAAAATACTCATTGAAGTTCTCATTAAACTATGCGATTCAAGGGATTTTATCGTTCAACGATAAGCCGCTTCGTATGTGTATTAACTTCGGTTTATTCTGTTTATTAATCTCATTGGCCTATGTTCTTTGGACATTTGTTCAATACTTCGTAGCTCCAGATTCACTCGTGAGTGGATACTTCACAACGATTTTCTCTGTCGTTCTCTTTGGTGGAATTCAATTGATTTCTATTGGGGTATTAGGGGAGTATATCGGTAAGATTTACTACGAAGTGAAGAAACGTCCACATTACTTAGTTGATGAAACGAACATGACGGTGAAAGGAGAGCAACATGACGACTAAGAAAAAAGTCTATTTAGCGAGTTTCCTAGCGCCAATGATTCTCATCTTTATCGCTTGGGCGATTGATGGGTTCTTTCCTTTCGGCGCAAAGTCACTGATGGCTGTTGACTTTAACGCACAGTACATCGGGCTATATGCTTATTTCAAACATCTATTCCTTAATTGGGATTGGAGTAGCTTCTTCTATTCGTTCTCGAAATCAATTGGGGGCGGAATGCTTGGGATTTGGGGATTTAACTTATTAAGTCCATTTAACTTCCTATTCCTCTTCTTCTCAGAAGAAAACTTCCAATGGATTGTGCCTGTCGTGATTGCATTGCGTTATGGAGCGATGGGTGTAACGATGACGCATTTCCTTGTGAAGCGTTATGACGGTTTGAAGAAAAAAGCCTACTTACTTCCAATTGTAGCAACGATTTATGCCTTAAACGGCTTCAACGTCAGCTACCAAATGAACCCGATTTTCTACGATGGCATGATTATGTTGCCACTAGTATTAATTGGAGTGGAACAAGTTCTTGATAATGAGTCTCCACGAGGCTATATCGGAATGCTTGCTTTAGCATTATTTGTACATTTCTACATGGGTTATATGACATGTATCTTCGTAGTTATTTACGCTTTATTCTATGTCATCCGTTCAAAAGAATTTACAAATGTGAAAGTGGTTTTTGAACGCATGTTGAAACTGGCATGTGCTTCGATTATCGCAGTAGGGATGGTTGCGGCGATTCTATTGCCAATCATCATCAGCTTAGTTTCAACTAAGGGCGGTTTGCAAAGCTCATTGAAATTTGAGTGGACATTGCAAATCAATCCGCTGGAGATTTTAGCAAAATTATTCCTAGGGTCATTCGATAATGATTCATGGCCAGCTGGACCAAACTTACCAAACATTTATGTAGCAAGTTTCGGGATTTTAGGAACAATCTACTACTTTATCTCTAAGAAAATTACAAAATGGGGTAAAATCGCAGCAGGATTTGTACTAGTTGTTTTCCTCATTTCATGTGCGCATGAATTTACAAGTAAATTATGGCATATGGGTCAAAACCCAGCCGGATTCTTCTACCGCTTCTCATGGATTATTGCTTTCTTCTTAGTGTACCTAGCTTACTTAAGCTTACGCGAAGTAGAAAGATTCACGGCCAAAGAAGCAAGTATCTTATTTGTGGGAATGGCGATTATTTTTGGGATTGTTCAATTCCAAGTGCATTCATTCTTAACAATTTGGCAACGGATCGCGACTCTTGGTATTTTCATGATTATGCTTCTTGTCTTGTTCTGGACAAAAGCGAAGAAACCATGGGCAGTGATTGCAGTATTGACGGCAGTCGAATTAACAGCCAATGCAGCCATTGTTCAGTCTCGTGTTGGTTATACAGATGCGTATAAATACCATGATGCGGTTCTCCAATTGAAAGATGCGATTAATCCAATTCGTCCTGACGATACAGATTTCTATCGTATCAATAAGACATTTAACTTAAGTAAAAACGATCCGTTTATGGTCGATTACCCAGGATTATCCGTCTTCAGTTCGAACTTGGAAAATAGTACACGTGATTTATTTGACCGTTTAGGAAATAACGGAATTAACGCGACAACGTACTATCAAGGAACACCGTTGCAAGATGCGCTGTTCTCAGTGAAATACTTAGTAGCGCCAAAACCGGTGTATACAAAAGAATATCCGGATACTTCGAAAATGTATGTGTTCGGAAATATGGTAACGCGTAAAGATATTACGTCAAAAGAACCAGTATATGAAGCTGTAAGAACGAAGACATATGAAACGGGCTTGATTTTACCGATTGCTTATGGGGTGAATGATGCGACCGTGAATGTAAAACTGGAAAATCATCAACCAATTCAAAACCAAAACAAGATTGTTCAAGCAATGGGAGCCACGAGTGAGAACTACTTAACGCTTCTAGCAGCTAACGAAGTGAAGTTGGATAATATGGAAGTCCCTGATTCTTCTAAACCAGAAACGTATAAACGTGTGGATTCATCGAAACCAGGAACGATTACGT
>CALHVK010000141.1 GCA_938039195.1 uncultured Carnobacteriaceae bacterium | reverse complement strand
CGCTAAAGTAGAGCCTTCTACTAAAAAGTGTTTCTGAAAAGCAAAATGCACCCCAGCAACCCTATTGTTATGGAGATTGCTGTTAATAACTTTATTGTTTTTACTAATTTTTAAATCTTCAAAAGAAACTCCAGCGTCTCCTTTTTGATATAGATAGTTTAATGATCTTGGTTTGTTTCCATATAGTTTCTTCGCTAAAGTACCTTCTTCTAAGTCCTTTGAAACTGTATTATATGAAGAATTAAAGAAAACTCCTGCTTTATTAGCACCAGACGATTCAACAGACTCTACAGAAACATTGCTTGAATCATCAATTTGAATTCCATTAACCTTACCATAATAAGGCATCCCTCTATAATAAAAACCATCATTCTTTGTTCCAAAAGCATCTTTAAGATTTACAATATTTACTGATAAATCCTTAATAAGGAAACCATCTTGTCCTTCAACTAAAACTACTGAGTGATCTCTACTATCAGTATCATTATCATCAGGATTCCATGGATTTCCAAGTTGCACTAAATTAGTTTTAATTGTCGTGGCACCCATACCGTCTCCAATTAAACCTGTTACATTTTTCAAATCTTCTCCTATTTTAATTTGATTAAATACACCAGATTTTTTATAAATTGGAAGGACCATACCATCTTCTATCTTACCTCTATTATTGGTATATGTTGTCAACCCATCATCGGTTACATCCATTTTTGAATATTCTTCTTGAGTAATTTTAGTTACATCTTTTACGCCATCAATCTTACCGTTTCTAACAACGTAGGGAATTCCACTATCATTTAGAGTGCGCAACTCATAATGAGAAATTTCTCCTTGATCTCTTTGAACATTAACCACTCCAGATAATTTAACGGCAACCCCTTGAAACTCTTGCCCTTGTTTATTTCTCATAACTACTGAATTCGCTGCTTCTAACGCTTTATTTACAGCAGCAGTATCATCAGCACCATCTTGGACATCTAAACCAAAATCAACAGCATCAACATAATACATTTTGTTTTTGGTATCATACTTTACAGTGTAAGGAGTTTCTGATTCAGGTTGGTGAACAACTTCTCGGTCATTTTCAGTAATAGCATTCTTTATCTTTTCTGACTCATTTTCACTGGAAATAACTGGGGTTGCTAGTTCTTTTAACTTTTCTTCTTTTGCTGGGTCATGTGCATCATTTTCTTCTGCTACTTGCTTAGCTGGTTCTAAACTTGTGTTAACTGCCTTTTCAAGAATAGCTTCATTTGTAGCATCTCTCGCTTCAGGAGTAGAAGTAGGAGTAGAAGTAGAAGTAGGAGTTGGAGTAGAGGTAGGAGTAGAAACAGCGTTAGATTTTTCTTCTGTTCCTTGACTCTCAACTTTATCATTTTCACTCTTCACTTTTTCTACTTGATTTGAAGTTACTTGTGATTGATTTATTTCTTCCGCTTGTACAGTTTGATTAGAAACCATAATTGCTACTAAAGTAGTTGCAGAAACAGCTACCCAAACCTTATTAACCTTTCTTAACAATTTCATTATTTATCTTTTTCCCCTTCCAATATGTCTAAACTTTTTATATTTTGTATTATATATCTATTTTTCGTGAAAATAAAGTGAAATCCCATAAATCAGTAATTAAATCTTCATAAAATTCAGGTTCGTGACACACCATTAATATACTTCCTTTATATTCTTGTAATGCACGTTTGAGCTCATCTTTGGCATCTACATCCAAGTGGTTTGTTGGTTCGTCGAGTACGAGTACGTTTGTCTCTTCATTCATCAATTTACAGAAGCGAACTTTTGCTTGCTCTCCCCCACTTAATACTTGCACTTGACTCTCGATATGCTTACTTGTTAATCCACAACGAGCGAGCGCTGCACGTACTTCTGGTTGTGTCATTGATGGGAAAGTATCCCAGATTTCTTCTAAGGCTGTCTTACGATTTCCTTTTGGTGTTTCTTGTTCGAAATACCCAAGATCGATATAGTCTCCACGCGTTACTTTTCCGTTCAATGGCTTAATAATCCCTAATAAGCTCTTCAAGAGTGTTGTTTTCCCGATACCATTCGCACCGACAATCGCAATCTTTTGGCCACGTTCCATCTCCAGATTAATAGGTCCTGTTAATGGACGGTCGTATCCAATCACTAAATCTTCGGCTTGGAAAATGTAACGACCCGGAGCTCTTGAAGTCTTGAAGTCAAATTTTGGTTTTGGCTTCTCACTGGCTAATTCGATGACTTCCATCTTATCCAGTTTCTTCTGACGAGACATCGCCATATTCCGTGTTGCCACACGCGCCTTGTTTCGGTTTACGAAGTCCTTCAAGTCCGCAATCTCTTTTTGTTGGCGATTATACGCTGCTTCTAGTTGAGATTTCTTCATCGCATACACTTCTTGGAACTGATCATAGTCCCCAACATAACGGTTCAACTCTTGATTGTCCATATGGTAAATCAAGTTGACGACACTGTTTAAGAATGGAATATCATGCGAAATTAGGATAAATGCATTTTCGTATTCTTGTAAGTAACGTTTCAACCATTCGATATGCTCTGCATCTAGATAGTTTGTTGGCTCGTCGAGTAATAAAATGTCTGGTTTTTCTAATAATAGTTTTGCTAGTAACACTTTTGTACGTTGCCCACCACTGAGTTCACTCACGTCGCTATCCATCCCAAATGCTGCAACGCCTAATGCACGCGCTACTTCATCGATTTTGGCATCTAGAATATAGAAGTCGTGGTTATCTAGTCGCTCTTGCAACTCGCCTACTTCTTCCAGCATCGCGTTCATTTCGTCTTCGTTTGCGTCTCCCATTGCCATATACAATTCATTGATACGCGCTTCAGCCACAAATAAATCGTCGAAGGCTTTTTGAAGGACACTGCGAACGGTCATTCCTGG
Organism: uncultured Carnobacteriaceae bacterium; assembly: GCA_938039195.1. Lineage (GTDB taxonomy): Bacteria > Bacillota > Bacilli > Lactobacillales > Aerococcaceae > Granulicatella. The sequence goes on along the minus strand of CALHVK010000141.1, from coordinate 9,442 downwards.
TTCAAGCACTGTATGTTGGTCCAAGTATCCAACTTTCACATTTTTAGACCACTCGATTTTTCCTTCGTCTGGTTGTAATTGACCTGTCACGATATTCATGAAGGTGGATTTCCCTTCCCCATTTGCTCCAACGAGTCCGATATGTTCTCCTTTTAATAGACGGAAGCTCACATCATTGAAGATGGCTCTTTCACCGAAGCCGTGTGTTAATTTTTCTACATTTAAAATACTCATCAACGTTCTCCTTAAGTTTTCTCTGGGTCATTGTATCATAGTTTGCGATAAATTCAAAAAAGCTCAAACAAATACGGAGCAAGAATCAAATTCCTACTCCGCATTTTTCTACTATTTAAATTGTGCTTTGTATAAAGCCGCATACGCACCGTTTTGTGCGAGCAATTCTTCATGCGTACCGTCTTCTGTCAGTCCATCTTCTGTAACGACAATAATCCGGTCTGCATTTTTAATCGCAGCAAGACGGTGAGCGATAATAAAGGTCGTTCTGCCTTTTGCCAACTCGTCAAACGATTGTTGAATAAACTTCTCCGTTTGCGTATCGAGCGCGCTTGTTGCTTCGTCCAAGATTAAAATAGAAGGATTCTTCAAGAAGATGCGTGCGATGGAAAGGCGTTGTTTTTGTCCGCCTGACAATTTCACACCGCGTTCTCCGATATGTGTATCCACTCCATCTTCTAAATCTTCAATGACTTCTTTCAGTTTCGCTTGCTCAATCGCACGGTCTACTTCCTCATCTGTCGCATCGAGTCTACCGTACAATACATTCTCGCGAATCGTTCCATTAAAGAGGAACACATCTTGTTGCACGATACCGATTTGACGACGAAGCGACTGTAAGGTGAAACGATTAATATTGGTTCCATCGATTAAGATTTCCCCTTCTTTTAAATCATAGAAGCGAGGCAATAAGTTCACGAGCGTTGTCTTCCCAACCCCACTTGGTCCAACGAAGGCTACCGTTTGCCCTGGTTCCACGGTCAAGTTGATATGTTCCAACACTTTCTTATCGTCTTCATATCCAAACCCTACATTTTTATATTCCACACGTCCTTCAAACGCTGGTGCAGGAATGGCATCGGGTGCGTCTTCGATATCGATTTCGACATTCATTAATTCTTTGAAACGACGGAACCCCGCAAAACCTTTTGGATACAATTCAATCATGGAGTTCATCTTATTAATCGGTCCCACGAATACATTGGATAGTAAGATATAGCCGACTAATTCTCCGGCTGTTAAATCACCGATGACCGTGAAGTACGCCCCAACGATTAAGCTGAAGAGATTAATACTACGCATCAATAAGTAGTTGAAACTACTGCTCGTTCCCATCGTGCGATAGAAAGCAATTTTATTCGAGCGATACTCTTGAATGAGTTCTTCGAAGAGTTGTTGCTCATGACTTTCGTTCGCAAAGGCCTTCACCACACGCATTCCGCTCAGTACATTTTCTAGTCCTGCCGTATAGTTGGCTAATCCCTTGTAGATATTTCGATTGATTGCAGACATGCGACGATTAAATACTGCCAGTGCCACCGCAATAATCGGAACAAAGAAAATCGTCAATAGCGCTAGTGTTGGATGTACTTGATACATCAACACAAACGAACCGATTAACGTCATCACGGCGATAAAGAATTCTTCTGGCCCATGGTGCGCCAATTCACTAATATCGAATAAATCACTCGACAAGCGGCTCATCAATTCCCCAATTTTCATATTGTCGAAGAATGAGAAGGATTGTTTTTGAACCTTTGCGAATAACTCCCGACGCATATCCGTTTCAATATTAATCCCTAAAATATGCCCCATGTATACAACGATAAAGTTCAAAGTTGTAGAGAAGGCATACAGTGCCAATAGCCCTGCCCCCACGAGTAGAATTTGTTGTAAGTTTTGAGACGGTACGATGTTATCAATGACACTTCTCACCATTACTGGAAAAGCAAGCTCAAGAATGGCCACAATCACCGCACAGGTAAAATCGACTAAGAATAATTTTTTATACGGTTTGTAATAATGAATAAAATCTTTAATCACGTTTGCTCTCCTTTCGCATAATGTAATGTACTCCAGTCTTTTGTCTTATAGACGATATGTCCATAAAGAACTGTTAACGCGTTTGATAATAACATGGCAATCCATACACCGGTTGCTCCGAGTGCTGTAAAGGCCCCAAGCACCCAAATAATCGGCAGGCGCAATACCCAAAGACGTCCAACTGACATATTCATCGAGTATTTTGTCACACCACATCCTTGGAAGAATCCATTGTACGCCGAGAACATTCCCATGAAGAAAATGATAAAGGCTGTGTAGTTCAAATACTCAACAGCATTCGCCCAAAGAACGGCATCGCTTCTATCTTTAATGAACACTCCAAGAATCGGAGACTGGAAGAAGAAGACGATGATACAGCCGACTGTCGAAATCATGAGCACCCACATTAGCGCTCGTCTAAAGATGGCATGTGCACGGTCATAAAGCCCTGCCCCCATGTTTTGTCCGATGATGGCTGTTAACGCCGCCCCAATTCCCATCTGTGGTTGTGTTAGTAAATCCGAAATACGGTTTACCATCGAATATGCAGCCAGCACCGACGTTCCATAGGACTGAATGAGCCCATTTAAGACAGTGAATCCCAAAGCAGCTCCACCATACCCGAAGGCAGATGGCCAAGCGACTTTAAGGATTTCTTTCATCACTTCTTTGTCGACTTTGACATGTCTTAAGTAGATTTGAATATCTGATTCCTTACGGACGGCACGAATGGCAAGCACTAATAATAGTACTTTTGCAATAACAGTCGCCCATCCTGCCCCTTCAATTCCCCAGTTCAACCCGGTGAGTCCGACAAAAGGAATCGTCGCAAAAATAAAGATTGGGTCTAGAATGACGTTAGCAATCGAAGACGCTGCACTGATCATCGTAATCGTCCGCGTTCTACCTTGCGCATTTAGCAAGGACTGATAGCCAAAGTAGCAGAAATCAAAGAACAACCCGATAAAGTTAATCTTCAAATACGCTACGGATTTTGCCAGGAAGGTCCCCTCTGCGCCCATCCATTCCACGAATAGAGGTGCAAGGAAGTATCCAAGTACGGACAGCACAAATCCAAAGAAATACGTTAATACCATCGCATTCCCTGCATAACGCTGGGCATCTCTATATTTTCCTGCTCCAAAATACTGAGCAATGAGCGCCGTTGCTCCAACACTAATCCCCATACCAAGCGAAATAAATAAGAAATTCAACGGCCAAATAAACGCGGTTGCCGCAAAGTCTTCCGCAGAAAGTTGTGCCACATATAACCCGTCTGTCAAATTGTATAAAGTTCGAATTAAATTATTAATCATTAACGGAGTCGCAATCGTTAAAATCACCCGATTAATGTGCCCCGTCGTAATAAAATTTTGTTTTTCCAAAATAATCACCTGTTCTAGTATACATGATATCCTCACCACTGTGAACACATAGCATGTACAATTCATCTGTTTCCTTCAGAGAGTAAAAAAGCTCGCCTTTGGGACACGGGATATCTTCATAATAGCTGTAATAGGCCACCGGTTCGAGCCAAAGTCTCTCACCTCTAAAACTCAAAGCGGGAGTAAGGAAATTCTCCCTAACTCCCGCTAATTCGCTTTTAGCACCATCCCCTATTACTGCTATTATAGAATCCCATGTCCCCCCGCGAGCCTCACTCCATTCAGTAGCACATCATTCTTTTTCACCCCGTACGAAGCACTCATAAATTCGCTTCCGTTTCCCCGAGACAAAATTACTAAACACCTTGTCCAAAGAAGCAAAAATAAGCAATTCAGAATACCAGGCACCACCTAACTTTTTTATACAAGCAGGTCTGAAGAATCATTTGGTCCATAGTAGCAACAATAGCGAGTGTAATCGATGCGAATTAGCAGTAGTTAGGAATTTATTCCTTACTACTGCTTTGAGGCTCGATAGGCGGTGAGACGAAAGGCTCACGCCGGTACAGCTATTGTAGCTACTATAGAGATCCAAATGATTCATAGAAGACCTGCGCTCTTTTCTCAAAAGCACAAAACACAAAAAAAGAGTTAGGCACTAGCCTAACTCTTCCGAATTTCTCAAAATTATTTTTTAGTTTCTTTGAAGACAACGTGTTTACGTAATTTTGGAGAATATTTTTTTAATTCTAAACGCTCTGGATTGTTACGTTTGTTTTTGCTTGTTAAGTATAAACGTTCACCTGTTTCAGCACATTCTAATAAAATGTTGATACGCATGGATGACACCTCTCATTCAATTTATTTCATTAACTCATTGAGTTTCATACTGGTATATATTAACAAATGCAGTGCGCTTTGTCAATTCAGATTACCACGGATTTTTTGAAAAATTTATTCTTATAAAACTTTTTGAATCCAACCTTCTGGAGCCTCTACATCTCCGTATTGGATACCTACTAATTCATCGTATAGACGGCGAGTGACAGGACCCACTTCTGTTTCAGAATAGAACACATGGAAATCGTCTCCGTTTTGAATACCACCTACTGGAGAAATGACAGCTGCAGTACCACAAGCTCCTGCTTCTGCAAAGATATCTAATTGATCTACATAGACATCGCCTTCTTTAACAGTCATTCCTAAACGGTGTTCTGCTAACCAAAGTAATGAGTATTTTGTAATACTCGGTAAGATCGATGGAGAGTAAGGTGTGATAAATTGGTTATCTTTTGTAATCCCAAAGAAGTTCGCAGCCCCTACTTCTTCAATCTTCGTATGTGTCAATGGATCTAGGTAAATACAGTCACTGAAATGACGTTCTTTAGCTTCTTTACCAGGAAGTAAGCTTGCCGCATAGTTCCCGCCGACTTTGGCAGCCCCTGTACCTACGTGTGCTGCACGGTCGTATTCCGAGACGATGAAGTTTGTTGGTGTTAAGCCACCTTTGAAGTATGCCCCTACTGGCATTACAAAAATTGAGAAAATATATTCTGTCGCAGGACGAACCGCAACATTGTTTCCTACCCCAATCATAAACGGACGGATATATAAGCTTCCTCCTGTTCCATAAGGTGGTAACCATTGTTCGTTTGCTTTGACCACTTTTTTCACGGCTTCAATAAAACGGTCTTCTGGGAACTCAGGCATGAGTAATCGACGACATGAACGCGCCATACGAGCTGCGTTTTGATCAACACGGAATAGATTAATGCTACCATCTTTACAACGGTATGCCTTCAACCCTTCAAAACATTGTTGTCCGTAGTGAAGAGCCGTTGCCGCTTCGTCTACTTTTAAGACATTATCTTCAATCAATGCCCCTTCGTCCCACTCGCCATCTTTGTAATAGCTAATGAAACGTAAGTCTGTCTTAATGTAATCAAAACCTAAGTTATTCCAATCTAAATTTACTGTATCTGTCATATAAAACCAACTTTCCGAGATTACTCTACTGATTTGTATTCCCCGGTTGTACTATCCATCTCTTCTAACTTTTTATCATTAGCAAAATAACGGAAAAATCCAAAAACTGAGGTGTTCGAACGCTCTACATGACGAATTTGAACATCAATCGTGTCGTTCGTTTGTGCCTGAATGATAATATCGTAATTCTCGTCTAACACAACACTTTTACGCTTTTCAATTTCCGCAATGGCCTCACGTGCTAAATTATTTGCATTACGTGTCGTATCGCTTGTTGTTTCTTGCGCAGCCGATGTTGATTGAGCTTTAGTAGACTCACTAGATTCAGCGTTATTTTTAGAAATTTGAACAACCGGATCAGCGTTATTAGCTGTTTGATTTGGTCTACGAGAACAAGCCATTAATGCCAGTACAAAAACTGCGATTCCTAATCCTTTTATGACTTTGCGATTCATTCATTCACCACCTTCATTATTTTACCTATTCTATCACAAATTTTATAAAAAGTATTTTATCCCATGAATTTGTAATGATAATGAAAAATTTTATATAAATTTGGTTCTTTTCATTTCACAAATAAAAAAACTCTAATGCAGCACACGCCACATTAGAGTTCCTTCAATTATTTCGCTAATTTTTCTTTGATTTCTTCGACATAGTTATAAACCATGTGTCCTGCTTGTCCGCCATCCCCAACTGCTGTTGTGATTTGACGTAATGTTTTTTGACGAACATCGCCCACTGCAAAGATTCCAGGAATAGAAGTTTCCATTTGCTCGTTTGTGACAATCCAACCTTCTGCATCTGTGATGTTTAAGTCTTTGAATGGATCAGAAACTGGTAATAGACCTACATAGATGAAGACTCCATCCGCATCATGCGTTGTCACTTCGCCAGTATTCACATCTTTTACGCGAACGCCAGTGATTTTTGAACCGTCTCCTACGAATTCTTCAACAACTGAATTCCATAAGAAGTCGATTTTTTCGTTAGCAAATGCACGGTCTTGCAATACTTTTTGCGCACGTAATTGGTCACGACGGTGAACGATAGTGACGCTTTGTCCGAATTGTGTTAAATACGTTCCTTCTTCAACGGCTGAGTCTCCTCCACCGATGACGAAGATTTTCTTGTCTTTGAAGAATGCTCCATCACAAACTGCACAGTAAGAAACACCACGTCCAGCGTACTCTTCTTCCCCTGGCACTTCTAATTTACGGTGATATGAACCAGTCGCAACCACAACTGCATAAGCGTAATAAGTTTTCTTCCCTGCAGTAATCACTTTAAGGTCGCCCTCTAATTCAATTTTTGAAACTTGACCGTATGCATATTCAGCACCGAATTGCATCGCACCTTTATACATATTGTCCGCTAATTCTGGTCCAGAAATCATTGGGAAACCAGGATAATTTTCTACATCTGAAGTGTTTAATAACTCTCCACCAGGAACCCCTTTTTCTAGGATTAACGTTTTTAAATTCGCACGAGAAGTATACAGCGCTGCGGTCATCCCACCAGGGCCACTTCCGATAATGACTACATCATAAATTGTTCTTTCTTCCATCAGAGATTCTCCTTTTGTATAAACTAAGAGCGCTGAGACATAGTCCAACGCTCCTCTTCATGTTTTAGTTTAAGATACTCCCTTTAAAACGGCAACTTTATTGCTCATCTAAAGTTCCTTCAAGTTTTTTACCTAATTCAATGACGTATTGTTTTAAATTATCTTTGATTTCTGGATGTTCTAAACCGAATTCAATACTTGTCTTCATGAATCCAAACTTATCACCCACATCGAAACGCTCACCCTTGAATTGTTTTGCAAACACTCTTTGAGTAAGGTTCAATGTATCGATGGCGTCTGTTAATTGAACTTCGCCACCTGCACCTGGTTCTTGTTTTTCTAAAATCTCAAAAATCTCAGGCGTTAATAAGTAACGACCGATAATCGCTAAGTTACTTGGTGCTTCTTCTGGTTTTGGTTTTTCTACGAAACGACGTACATTGAATAATCCATCTTCCACTTGGCTTTCAGGATCGATAATTCCGTATTTATATGTTTCTTCATGAGGAACTTCCATCACGGCGATATTTGAAGCATGCGTTTTTTCATAGCCTTCAATTAATTGTTTGGTTAAAGGCACTTCATCACGCATAATATCGTCCCCAAGCATAATCACGAATGGCTCGCCACCCACGAATGCTTTGGCTTGAAGAACCGCGTCCCCTAATCCTTTTGGATAAGATTGACGCACAAAGTATAAGTTAATTCCTGTTGTTTCTTGAACAAGTTCTAACAGTTCTTTTTTTCCTTTCGCTTCAAGGTTTGACTCTAATTCAATATTGGAGTCAAAATGGTCCTCGATTGGACGTTTGCTCTTACCAGTAACGATTAAAATATCTTCGATTCCTGATGCGAGAGCTTCCTCAACAATATATTGAATCGTCGGCTTGTCTACGATGGGTAACATTTCTTTGGCCATCGCTTTTGTTGCTGGTAGGAAACGAGTTCCTAACCCTGCTGCTGGAATAACTGCTTTTCTTACTTTTGTCATAGGTCTGTTCCTCCGAGTGGTTTATTGGTGTTCTTTAATCGATGCTTCTGATTTAAATTCACGACCCATTAGGCGTTGAATCTCTTCGCGAACATCATGTTCTTTATATAAAACATTGTAAACAGCAGTTGTAATTGGCATTTCGATGTTCTTCTCTTGTGCCAAAGCGTAGACGGCTTTACACGTTTCTACCCCTTCTACAACCATTCCCATATTTTCCAAAATCGTTGGCAGCGGAACGCCTTTTCCGATTTGGTCCCCACATCTCCAGTTACGAGAATGAATACTCGTACAAGTTACGATTAAATCGCCCACACCACTGAGTCCGATAAAAGTCAGTGGATCTGCGCCAAACGCAATTCCTAGACGACTAATCTCTGATAATCCTCTGGTCATTAACGCAGCCTTTGCATTGTCCCCATAGCCTAAACCATGAAGAGCCCCTGCTCCAACCGCGATAACATTTTTTAGTGCAGCTCCCATTTCCACTCCGACACAGTCTGTATTCGTATAAACACGGAAGAAGGAATTACTGAAAAGAGTTTGCACAACTTTAGCAGATTCCAAGTTTTCACATGCTGCAGTGATGGTTGTGATGTCACGACGCGCCACTTCTTCGGCATGACTTGGTCCAGATAACACCACGATATCTTCGTAGCTGTCACGGTCCAACTCTTCAGCTAAAATTTCTGAAATACGTTTAAACGTTTCTTGTTCTAACCCTTTACTTGCATGAATAATCATCGGTTTATTTTCTAGTAATCCATTTAATTGTTTGGCTACTAAACGAATGACTTTTGTTGGGAGTACGAATAAGACCGCATCCACACCCTTCACGGCTTCGGTTAAATCTAAATAGCCTCGAATTGCTGGGTCCAGAAACACCCCTGGAAGGTAATGTTCATTCGTATGACGCTCATTAATTTCTTGAATTTGAGCTTCGTTATTTCCCCATAAGCGAGCTTCATGATGGTTTTCTGCGAGCACCATTGCCAGTGCTGTCCCCCATGAACCTGCTCCTAAAATAGCTACTTTTGTCATAGTTGTTCTCCTTTACGCTTTTCCAAACAATACTGGAGATTGTGGATCGTCAATCGATACATAATCTGGCACGGCTGGAACTCTACGTCTTCTCACCACGATAATAGCGATGCCTAATAAGAATAACACAATTGAGACTAATTGCGAAATTCGGATAATACCAAACATCCAGAGGCTATCTGTACGCATTCCTTCAATAAAGAAGCGCCCAAATGAATACCATAATAAGTATCCTGACATGATTTCTCCGACTTTTACGCCTTTACGTCTGCGTAAGTAGAATAAAATTAATACGCCGACAAAAGACCAAAGTGATTCATATAAGAAAGTTGGATGGTAATAAACACCATCAATATGCATTTGCTCAATAATAAAAGTTGGTAAATGCAAGCCTTCTAGGAATGCGCGCGTTAC
>CALHVK010000140.1 GCA_938039195.1 uncultured Carnobacteriaceae bacterium | reverse complement strand
CGTAAGTTAAGTCAGCTGCCCAGTGTTGGAATGTTGAGTCATATTCCGCACCGAAGCCCCACTCGATAGCCATACGCCATCCTTGAGAGTTTAATTCTTTAGCAAGTACGTGAGTTGGCCAAGCAGTGTTATCTCCTGATTGTCCGTTACCCCAAACGTCCACATAAATGAAGTCTAAGTCAGCACCTAGTTTTTCTCTTAACTCTTTCCAACGATCCAAACGTCCATGAGCTAAGTCATATTCTGCATCGATGTTGATACCTTGGTCTAACCAGTTCCAACCGTACATATATGTTCCGTCAGAGTTTCTACGTAAAATAGCTTCACTGAAGTATTTAGATTCAGGATATGTTTCAGAAGCATTAACGTGAATACCGATTTTAGCTCCATATTCTTTTGATTTTGCTAATAATTTCTTGAAGTCTTCAACGCCACCGATTCTCTTACCGATATCCGCATAGTTTAAGTGACCTGAGTCGTGACCTTCACTACCATACCCTTTAAGTAGGATTGATTGGCCTAAACCATCTGTGTGTAAGTTAATCTTCTTAATACCATCTAATGTCATTAAGAATGGGTTTTGCGCTTGAGATGCGAAGTTCATCGCAATACGATACGCTACTAAATCTGGAACAGATTCTGCTCCTTTTGGATTGTTCATGATATTACGATATGCAATCGCACCATCTTGCCAGTCCACAACATTATCTTTGTTTAAGTCTTTTGTAATGACTACTTTAGAACTTGGTAATTCTAATGTGTATTCTGGGAATACTAAGTTCTTATAAGCACGTTGGTACCAGTAAGGTGAGCTTTGAATACCTAAGTAGTTTACGCCTTCTACACGTTCTAACGCTGTTGTTAAACGTGCAAAGTCATTTCCTCTGTAAGTAAATTGAGAGTTACTCCAAACAGATGCTGCTAATTCGTTAGAAGAAACAAATCCATACATGAAGCCGTAAGTATATTCATTCATCTTGCCTTCTTTCAAGTCTAAATGATAGTCTCCACGGTTATGTGTGTTTGTAGACATTTGAGCTCCGTCGAATTTTGCACCTTGTTTGTTAGAACCAACAGAAACAAGTGTGTTTCCTGGGAATTCAATGGTTTGGATTAATTTTCGAACATTGTCGACTGGTTTACCCATTTCAACATTGTTTTTGTTCACTACTTTTGTCACATCGAAGTGCATTTCGTTGCCGACTAATTGTAATTTCACAGTGATTTCAGCGTTGATGAATTCATCATCGTTTCTTACTTTCATTACATATTCTGCAGTAGTGTCATCAATCTTACGGTATTGAACTTCTGGAGTGACTAATACACCGTTGATTGACATTTTATCTAATTTTTGAACTTGACCTGTTAACGTTTTTCCATCTAATTCATATTCTTTAACACGTGGAAACGCTGTGTCGATAATCGCTTTTAATTGTTCTGATTGTAAAGTTTCATAGTGAACATCTTGGTCATTGCGACGTAACCCATCATCCACAGCTGGAGTTTCTTCTTCAGGTTTGATGTTATCTTGGTTATCCGCTTTGATCGATACAGAAGATAATTCTGTACCGTAAGTACCAGCTTTGAGGTAAACTTTATTCACATCAGCTAAAGCGTTCTTGACAACTTCTGGAACAACTTCTGTGCTAAATAAATTTTGTCCATTATTTGTAGCATTTAATTGACCGTCTTTTTTGTAAACGATAGATAGGTGGTTTTCTTCACCTACATTTGGTGCTTCTACACGAGTCTTACTATACCAAGTGTTTACATTTGGTCCTTTGTATTGCCAGAACCAACCGCCCTTGTCATACCCAACAAAGATGTTATTGTCATTATCTTTATATTTTAGATATACCCCAAAGCGTGTTTCAGCTGGAGGAGTATTTGCCTTGAACGTTAAGTCAACGCTTACATTTCCTTCCGCATCCGCCTGTAATCCAGCTTTTTCAAATAAAGCTTCGTTTGCTCCATTGTCGTTAGCTGTTGTTGAAGTTAATTTGTTGTAGCGTACTCCGCCTTCTTCAACGACTTCAACATTCCCTTTCACACGGCTTACTGAGTCCCACTCTTTTTTCACTTCGGCAGTAGCATCGCTAGTTCCTCCCGTTGCTGCTTCAGCTGGTTTATTCTCAGCTGGTTTGTTTTCAACTGGTTTTTCTTCCTGAGGTTTGTCCTCTTTTGGTTTTTCTTCTTTATCTTCAACTTGTTTATCAAGTGCATCTAGACCCGCTGGTTTAGTTGTTTCAATACCTTTGATATAGTTTTGAATCCACTCTAACTGTGCAGGTGAGAAAAGAATACCACCACTACGTTTACCAGATACACCGTTTTGATGAATCCCAATTAATTTTCCATTTTCATCAAAGATTCCACCGCCACTTGCACCAGGTTCACTTCCTTGGTAACTAATTCCACGAACGCCCTCTCCATGGTCATTAATATCTTCGACAGTGGTATTAAGGATTGGATCAAGCTCTCCTTTTGGATAGCCAAATACATGTACCTTATCTCCTGTCTTGATAGTTGATGGTTTATCCGCAACTTCAACTGGAGCATTTGCAAGTGGACTGCGAAGTTTGACAATGGCTAAGTCATTTTTATAACCTTTTAGGAAGCCTTCACGGTCCCAGTGTTTTACATCATTTTTACTAAACTTAACGTCTGGTGCACCTTCATAAGAAACTGTATACACATCTTTATCACTTTCGATGTTGTCTGCTACCTTACGATTATTGCCATCCGGAACATCCTTGATAAAGTTATGAGATACGGATAAAACAAGATTTTCTCCTATCACAATCCCACTACCAGTCCCAGCATCGCTCTTAATTTCAACAGTTGCACCGTAATTCAATTCACCGTTTTTTGTTTTAGCGACATCTTCTGGAACTAAACTTTTATCTTCTTTTGCTAAGTCTTCTTTCGAAGCAGTATGGCCACTATCTTCAGCCTTATCGAGTTTTTCGCGTAAATCTTTAGGAAGTTCATTTTCAGTTGCTGAAGTTGCTGCAGCTTCTTTTTCTTTCTCTAGTAATTCTTCCTCAGTTTTTGGTCCATCAGTCACTTCAGGAGAACCTTGATCTTCTCCAGGTTTTGGTGCTTCAAAATCATGTCCATTATCATCTTTTGCATTTGCCAGAGCTGCGGCTAAATCAGCTGGCATATTTGCAGTAGAACCAGTTTGGGCTGTATCTGCCAAAACAGTACTTGTTCCAAAGAATGTAGCACCAATGACAACAGAAGCAACACCTAATGAAAATTTCCGAATACTATATTTACAACGTTTTTCA
>CALHVK010000139.1 GCA_938039195.1 uncultured Carnobacteriaceae bacterium | reverse complement strand
AGATTCAACTGCCCCCATGGTTAGTAGAAGTGAAAAAATAGAGCGTTGCTCACAACACCCAGTGTGGTTTCGAGAAACCTTGCGGATTCTATAGTAATAGTGATGGGAAGAGCATTATAATGCGAAATAGGGGACGTAGGAATAAAATTCCGTACGTCCCCTTTGAGGCACCGGCGCAAGACCAAGGCTTGCGCCGGTGCCTCATCTTTGTATCTCTTACCATTTTTACGCAATCCATGGTTAGAAGAAGTAAAAAAGTAGAGCGTTGCGAAAAAACACCTAGGATTCTATACGAGTAGTAGTCGCGAGTGTACTCGATGCGAATTACAGACTCAGGAAATGAAATTTCCTAGAGTCTGTTTGAGGCTCGAGAGGCCTGAGACCTTGGCTCAGACCGGTACAGCCATTACTACTCGTATGAGAAAATCCTAGGTGTTTAAAAGAGCAACGCTCTTTAAATTATTTTTTGCTTATTTTACTTCTGCACGATCTAACCATGGAGTTGCAGTTTCATCTAGAACAACATTAAGGTCCTCGATATTCTTACGTCCATGACTTGCCAACCACGCACGACCAGCTTCTTCCCCTTCAGTCGCAAACACAGCTACAGAATCTTTCCATGTTGCACGACCACATAACACACCATTGAAAGTAGAACCAGCTTCTTTCGCAAAGCGTAGTGTTTCTTGGAATAATTCAGCAGAAACACCAGCACTTAAGAAGATGAATGGTAAGTGAGTGATTTCAGATTGTTCTTTGAATAAACGTAACGCTTCTTCGCGAGTATAAACAGGTTCAACGCCTTCTTTAGTGAAGCCTTCTACGAAGTTCATGTTTACTGGAACTTCCACTTTTAATACGTCAACGTTGTAACGTGGGTCAGAGAAGACTTTCATTGCGTCGTTTACTTTATGAGGTTTCACTTTAGCGTATGCAGCTGATTTCACATCGTCGTCACTTGCTTCGTAAGAAACGATTTCTAAGAAGAATGGAATATCTTCTGCCACACATTCGCTACCAACACGTTCTACCCATGCATGTTTGATGTCGTTGATGGCTGGATCTTCGTCAATATCATAGTATAAAAGAACTTTTACAGCGTCAGCGCCTAATTCTTTAATACGTTTTGCAGACCAGATTGGAAGTAAGTCTGGTAAGCGGCCGATTTCAGTTGCATCGTAACCAGTTTTTTCGTAAGAGATTAAAAGTCCGCAGTCTTCGTGGCGTAATTTTGCAGCTGGAAGACCATATTCTGGGTCTAAAAGAATTGAAGAAGAGAATTTTGTTAATTCTTCAGAGATTAATTCTTTGAAGCGGATGATGCCTTCGTCACCTTTTACATTTGGGTTTCCTGCAGCAATCATTTTTTTCAATGAACCACGTTGGTCAATCGCTAAAGCACCGATGACATGGTTTTTGTTTGAAAGTTTTACTAAGTGATCATATTTTCCTTTTGTTAATACTAATTTTGACATAATAACACTCCTTAAGTTATGAATTGGGGCACTCTCACGCCTCGTACTCACTGTCTTTTTGATTATTTTACTTCGAAATAAGGCTTACCGTCTAAGTAAGTCGCTTTGAGTTGTAACTCATCGTCTAATACGATGAAGTCCGCTGCATACCCTGGGTCGATGCGTCCGCAAATGTCGTCGATACCGACTGATTTTGCAGGAACAAGGCTGGCCATTGTAAGAGCTTCGTGTGGAGTCGCAATGCCCCATTTCACAACGTTTTGAACCCCTTGGATGAGTTCTAGGATACTTCCAGCAAGGCTACCGCCGTCTTTCAAGCGAGCCGTACCGTCTTTTACGATAACAGGGAATTCTCCAAGCATCGATTCGCATTCGCCCATACCGCCCGCACGCATGCAGTCTGTAATAAGGGCTACATGGTCGTGACCGCAACATTTCATAACGATACTTGCGCTCACTGGGTGGACGTGGTGACCGTCGCAGATGAGTTCGTCGAATACGTTTGGCAATGTAAGTGCCGCACCGACAACGCCTGGTTCGCGGTGGTGTAAGCCGCGCATTCCGTTGTAAGTGTGAACGAAGATATTCGCACCGGCTTCAACGGCGTTTTTACAATCTTCGTAAGTTGCATCTGTATGCGCAAGAGCGACATAGATGTCTTTTGTTTTCGCGTGTTTGATGAAATCAACGGCCCCTTCACGTTCAGGCGCAATCGCGATTTTCTTCACCCAACCGCCAGCGCGTTCTTGCCATTCATCCAAGATTTCAGATTTAGGGTCGCCCATGTATTTAGGGTTTTGCGCGCCTTTGTATTTTTCACAGAAGAATGGACCTTCTAGGAAAATCCCTCTGATTTTAGCGCCGCCAAGTGTTGTGGCATTATCGCCGACAGTTTGGCAGACATCCGCTAATAATTCGCGAGATGCGGTTAAGGTTGTTGGTAAGTAAGAAGTAACTCCGCATGAAGGAAGTCCTTCTGAAATGGTACGAAGTGCTTCTACGTCGTTATCCATGACGTCAGCGCCTTTGAATCCATGAATATGTGTATCCACAAGACCTGGGGCAATTTGATAGTTACCGTAGTCGATAATCGTAGCGCTGCTTTCTGGTTTTTCGGTTTGGAAGGCTCCGAAAGTTCCATTCTCTAAGATTGGTAAGTACCCTGGACCTTTCACTTCGTCTTCAAAATAAAATGCTTTGGCATAAATATAAGTTGTCATAGGATCATCTCTTTTCAATTAAGTTATTTATGCTTCTAATGGGTGAATCGTTACTCCTTTAACGACACGGTTCACAGTCCCTGTTGGTGAAGGAGTGTCTGGTTTGTTTCCAACTTTGATCGAAGAAAGTAGAGAAACCGTTTGTCCAAATACCGCATATGGAAGAGCAAGGTAAGCATCTGGAACGAAACGATATTCTTTATCGAAGCTGAAAGATAGACCTTCAAAGTCGCTTTCTACATCTACTCCAACCGCAAGAACAAGGCGTGCGATTTGGTCGCCGTGTAATTCGTTTAAGATGTCGATGTCGTATTGACGAGTATAGTCGTCGTTCGATACGAATACGAAGGCTAGAGAAGAGCCGTTTACGAATGATTTAGGACCGTGACGGAATCCCATTGAAGAATCGAATGCTGTTGCGATTTGTCCAGCAGTCAATTCAAGAATCTTCAATTGAACTTCACGAGCAAGGCCGCTGAGAGAACCAGAACCTAAGTAAATGACACGGTTGTAGTCTAAGTTCACGTAATGTTGAATCACGTCTTCACGTTCTAGGACGCTTGACCCCATTTGACGGATGGCTTTCACGAAGCCTTCTTTTTCTTCAAGTGAGTGAGCTTCGTCGAATACAAGAAGCGCTGTAAGAGTCATACATGTGAAGCTTCCTGTCATCGCAAAACCAGCGTCGTTAGAGCGGTCTGGCATCATTAAGAGTAAGTTGTTTGTATCGTCTTTAGCAGCAATGGCTAATTTTCCTTCTGGCGCACAAGTAATCGTGATTTGATAGAAGTCGCGCACGATTTGTTGGCCAAGTTGCACACTGGCAAGACTTTCTGGTGAGTTCCCGCTACGTGCAAATGAAACAAGCACTGTAGGAATTTCTGCTTTGAAGTAGTCATGTGGATTACTTACAAGGTTTGTTGTTCCTACTGATTGGAAATCAAAACGGTCTTCATTTCCTGTACGTTTTAAGTAAGGAAGAATTGTATCTCCCACATATTGTGATGTACCCGCACCTGCGAAAATCACGCGTAGTTTTCCTTCTGGTAAACGGTCTAAGAAAGCAGTGATGCGTTCTAAGTTTGCTTTGTAGTAATCAAAAGCTTCTTTCCACAATTCTGGTTGTTGGCGAATTTCGCGCGTTGTAATTTCTGCAGATAACGCTTCTAATTGACTAGTTGAAAATTGAAACATAATACCCTCCAAATATTTTTTTAGTTGTTTGTGCGATAGTGTCTTACTTTGTAGAAGAATTGGTCGCTTCTGGCAACACTAATCGTATATTCGATGATGCGATTTTCATGATTTAATGTGGTTCGCATAAACCGTAAACAAGCGCTGTGCGGATCCACATCCAAGACTTCCGCTTCTTCCGGCGAGAGAATGCTCGCTGAGAATTCTTCGTCGGCGTAGTGGATTTGCTGATGAAAATCATTTGCAAACACTTCATATAAAGATTGGCCTTCTAACTGCGTCTTCGTTAAAGTTTTGAAGACGTCGTATGGTAAGAAAGTTGTTTCTTTCATGAGTGGAATGCCATCTGCATACCGAATGCGTTTCAGACGAAAGAGCTTGTCACCAGCTTCGATTCCAACGAGTGGAGCGATAAATTCATCGGCTTCGTAACAATCCAGCGAAGTAATTTTCGTGGAAGGGACTTTGCCGAGTTCCTTCATCTGTTCCGTGAAACTGTAGCCTTCCAGCAAGTTTTGGCGTTCTTTCCATTGCGTTGAAATGAACGTGCCTTTTCCATGACGCTTATAAATATATCCAAGCGTCTCCAATTCCTTTAACGCTGTTCGAACGGTGGTGCGGCTAACATTATAGACTTTTGTAATTTCGCGCTCCGAAAGCATTTTTTCGTGTGCTTTTCCCTTAGTCTTAATAAAGTCGATCAACGCTAGACTCAGTGTTGAGTAGAGTGGAGAAGGTTTGGCTACCATATCGGTTCCTCCTTTCGTAAAAAACTCTTCTACAACTGGTCACTACCAGTTAATACCATTGTAAGTTTTTTTAGCGCTTTCGTCAATAGCGTTTTCATAAAAAGGCGGGGGATTACGAGGGTTTTCAACGGAATTTCTAAAAATTCATGCTTAAGTGCATTTAGGGATTTTACAAAAGAAGTTAAAGAATGCTAAAAATCGCTGAGTAGAGCCTCCTTTAAGTCAAAAATAATTTACATTAAAGGCGGATACTGATACGATAGAAAGGCAAAGAAAGGATGGCCGACATGGAAGGAAATAAAGTACAAAATTATAAGAGCTGTTTTGATATTATTGGTCCGATTATGGTGGGCCCTTCTTCTTCACATACTGCTGGAGCGATTGCGATTGGTGCTCTTGCGAGACAATTATTCGGTGGCACACCAAAGAATGTGAGATGCGACTATTATGAGTCATTCTCTGAAACGCATAAGGGACATGGAACGGATTTTGCAATTATTAGTGGAATCTTAGGCTTTGCGACAGATGATGTTCGCGTGCCGCGTGCCGTTGAGATTGCGGTATCCGAAGGGATGCATATTGAATTTGTCGAGCGAAAAGAACCAAGCCCTGTGAATCACGCCAATACTGCAGATTTGACCTTGAGCGATGAGAAACGTACGATTCGCCTTATTGGGACCTCTGTTGGTGGTGGAGCAGTGGAAGTGAAGTACATCGAGGTGGATGGCTTTAAGATGGATTTATCAGGTCCGCTTCCGGTTTTACTTGAAGTGGTATCTCTGGGGGAAATGCCTGTTCTCTACCATTTACTACACGAACATGGCGTTACCATTTCAAAACAACGAGTGGAAATGACAGAAGATAGCCAAATGATGGGATATGAGCTTGTTGATTTATTATCCCCAGAATTAAAAGAACAAATACAAACATTAAGAAAAACGCATAACATCTACATGTTTGCGTGATGATAAGGAAGGAAGTTTGCAATGTTTTCGACCATTAAAGAATTGGTAGCATTAGCAACAGAACAAAAGAAACCCATTTCGGAAATCATGATTGAACAGGAAATGGAAATGACCCAGCAAAGTCGTAAGTACATCTGGGAAAAAATGGAAAAAAACTTACAAACGATGAAGAACGCCGTTGAACGAAGCGTGGAAGGAGAGGGAGTGTTCTCTCCAACAGGCTTAACGGGTGGCGACGCGTTAAAGATGAAGAAATATCGTGAACGTGGGAAAACATTGTCGGGAGATAGTATTCTAGCGGGGGTACAATACGCGCTTGGGACAAACGAAGTCAATGCTGCAATGGGGCTTGTGTGTGCGACTCCAACAGCAGGAGCGAGTGGAACCTTACCTGGCGTTGTGTTCTCGATTTCCGATACAATGAACTTGAACCATGAACAACAAGTTCGTTTCCTCTTTACTTCGGCAGCCTTTGGGATGGTCGTGGCCAATAACGCGATGATTGCCGGGGCGACAGGTGGATGCCAAGCCGAAGTCGGAAGTGCCAGTGCGATGGCCGCAGCCGCAGCCGTTGAAGCAGCCGGTGGAACACCGCAAGAGAGTTCTGAAGCCTTTGCGACAGCGCTTGGGAATTTATTAGGACTTGTCTGTGACCCTGTAGCCGGTCTTGTAGAAGTGCCGTGCGTGAAGCGGAATGCGATTGGCGCGGGAAATGCGTTGATTGCCGCAGATATGGCACTTGCGGGCATTACAAACGTGATACCAGCCGATGAAACTATTGAAGCGATGCGCAGTATCGGGGTAAGAATGCCACGAGAACTCCGTGAAACGGGACTTGGTGGATTGGCAGGCACAAGAACAGGTGTCGCGATTAAGATGCGCATTTTCGGGGAAGATGTTTCACTGAACCCGGAACAAGACTAGGAGGAATACACATGGCAAAAGAAATTGCTACATTTGCAGGAGGCTGTTTCTGGTGCATGGTGAAGCCATTTGACAGCCAACCAGGAATCGAGTCTGTGATCTCAGGATACACAGGCGGCCACAAAGAAAATCCGACATACAAGGAAGTATGTAGCGGAACAACAGGACATACCGAGGCCGTGCAAATCACGTTCGACCCAGAAGTATTCCCTTATGAAAAACTCGTAGAAGTGTACTGGCAACAAACGGACCCAACGGATGCCATGGGACAATTCGTGGACCGTGGAGATTCCTACCGCCCAGTCATCTTCTATCACTCAGAAGAACAAAGAAAGATTGCGGAAGCTTCAAAAGCAGCCTTGCAAGCCAGCGGACGATTCAAAAAAGATATCGTGACAAAAATCGAGCCTGCAAGCACGTTCTATCCTGCAGAAGAATATCACCAAGATTTCTACAAGAAGGATCCAGAGCATTATAAACGTTACCGCGGACTTTCAGGTCGTGACACTTTTATCAACAGTATTTGGAAATAAGAAAAAGATCTAAAATTATCATATATGATAATTTTAGATCTTTTATTTTTTATTCGTCTTCAGTATTTTCACTGTCAATAATGCCTTCATGATAGTCTCAGGACTGTATTTATCTACAATAGGAGATGAACGTTTCAGAAAGAAAAACACGCAATTACCATATATGGTAATTGCGTGTTTTCATAGGAGTTTTTAAAAAATAAAAACGATATAGTATATAAGCTATATCGTTTAAAAGCTAGAAGGCAAAAAAGACCATATATGGTCTTTTTCGCCTCTCAAATTTTTAGATATTTGCTAAGTAAGTTGTTAAACGAGCAACAACTTCTTTTAAGTTTTCCATTGAAGCAGCGTAACTGAAGCGAACATAGCTTTCGCCACCAGGTCCAAAAGATACCCCTGGAATGAGCGCTACTTTTGCTTTTGGAGCAAGATCGCGAACGAATGCCCATGAGTCCGTTCCGCATTTTGCAGGAATCTTCGCGAATAAGTAGAACGCTCCGTCAGGACTTGCCACTTCAAAGCCAAGTTTCTTCAATTCAGCAGCAAGGTAGTCACGACGTTCGCTATATTCAACCATCATTTTCGCGCAGTCATCTTGGCCGTGTAACATCGCCGCAAGCGCTCCGTATTGCGCAAAGCTTGTTGGAGCTGTCACCATGTATTGGTGTGTTTTTACGACTTCGTTTATGAAGTGTGTTGGCCCTAAGATGAATCCGATACGCCATCCTGTCATTGCGTGTGATTTTGATAAACCAGTGATGACAATCGTTTGGTCAGGTAAAATATTCGCAAGAGAGTAGTGAGTCTTGTCGTATGTTAATTCTGCGTATACTTCATCGCAAAGTGCCCATAGTTGGTGCTCTTTAATCACTTCGGCTAAGTCTTCTAATTGTTCTTTAGAGTAAGTTACGCCTGTTGGGTTACTTGGGTATACAAGAACAACCGCTTTGAAGTTTTTGTCTGGGTTTGCTTCGATGGTTTCGCGTAATTTATCTGCTGTTAAAACGAAGCCGTCTTCACTTGTGTCCACCGTAATGAAGTTCCCTTGGTTCACCAATGTGATTGGCAAGTATAGTGGGAAGACTGGTGTTGGCACGATGACGGTGTCACCAGGATTTAAGATGGCTTGTAAGCTTGACGCAATCCCTTCTGTTGCCCCGATGGTTGTAATCACTTGGTCAGCTGTGTAATTGAAATTAAATTTCTTGTTGTAATACTCAGCCGCAGCTTGTCGTAATTCAGGAATCCCTGAGTTTGGTGTGTAGTGTGAGTGGTTGTCTTTAATCGCTTGGATAGCCGCCTCTTTAATATGCTCAGGTGTGTCAAAGTTTGGTTCTCCAAGAGTTAATTTGATAATGCCAGGAATCGAAGAAACTTCTGCGTCGAATTGACGAATGTCAGAAACTCCAATGCCTTCTACGATTTTGTTAAATGGATGTTCTACTGTCATAGGAATCCTCCTTTTTATTCATAGGGAAATTGTATCTTGTTTTGAGAAAGAGTGCAACGAGAAGTATAGAATTTTACAAAGAAAATAAAAAACGCTGGGAATTTATCCAATCTATCTTTCTGCCTATGAATTCTAAGGAAAATAGTGTATAATCTCTTTGAGAATATCGGTTAGCAGTCAAAGTGCGAGCCACCCTAGAACATGTAGGGGTGGAGTGTGCACTTTTTTTGTGCAATGAAACGGAAGTGAGGGATAGTATGCAGACAGAATTTGATACCATTGCGGCGATTTCAACGGCGCCTGGCGAAGGGGCTATCGGGATTGTTCGTATCAGTGGAGACGATGCGATTCGCATTGCCGATGAAGTGTATCGATTGAAAGAGAAACGATTGAAAGAACAACCAAGTCATACGATTCATTATGGGCATATCGTGGATCCAAAGAACAGTGAAGTCATTGATGAAGTGATGGTGACAGTGCTCCGTGCGCCGAAAACTTTCACGCGGGAAGATATTGTAGAAATTAACTGTCACGGTGGGATTGTGGCGATTAACCGCATCTTGCAACTCGTTCTTCGAATGGGAGCACGCTTAGCAGAGCCTGGTGAGTTTACAAAACGTGCCTTCTTAAATGGCCGTATCGACTTGTCACAAGCAGAAGCCGTGATGGATTTGATTCGTGCTAAAACGGATAAATCGATGCAAATGGCGATGCGCCAACTCGACGGAGAACTCTCGAAGTTAATTCAGAATTTACGACAAGAAATCTTAAATACTTTAGCGCAAGTGGAAGTGAATATCGACTATCCGGAATACGACGACGTGGAAGAAATGACCTTGCAATTGTTGCGCGAAAAGACGGAGCAAGTCTCACAAGGCATTCGCGCATTGCTAAACACGGCAAGTCAAGGAAAAATTTTGCGTGACGGATTGAAGACGGCTATCGTTGGGCGTCCAAACGTAGGGAAATCGAGTCTATTGAACGTGTTATTACGCGAAGAAAAAGCCATCGTAACGGATATCGCTGGAACGACTCGTGACACGATTGAAGAGTACGTGAATGTTCGTGGCGTGCCGCTCCAACTGATTGATACGGCCGGAATTCGTGAAACGGATGACGTTGTTGAACGAATCGGGGTAGAACGAAGCCGTAAAGCGTTAAATGAAGCGGATTTCGTGCTCTTGATTTTAAATCAAAGCGAAGAGTTGATGGACGAAGACCTCCGCTTATTAGAACAAACGAAAGACTTCAAACGCATTATTTTATTAAACAAGACAGACCTACCAACGAAAATTGACATGGATAAGGTGAAAGAATTCGCGACAGACAGCGAGATTGTCACAACGTCTATGCTCAAAAAAGAAGGCATCGACCAATTGGAAGAAAAGATTGCCGATTACTTCTTCCAAGGGCAAATGAACGAGCGCGACGCAACATACTTATCGAACACGCGTCATATTGCGCTTCTTGAAAAAGCAGAACAAGCGCTGCAAGAAGTAGCGAACGGGGTCGACATGGGCATGCCGGTTGATTTAATCCAAATCGATTTTACCCGTGCTTGGGATCTCTTAGGGGAAATCACAGGCGACACTGTTCAAGACGAGCTGTTAACACAATTATTCAGTCAGTTCTGTTTAGGGAAATAAGAGCTAAAACTTCAATTCTTTACGGATATCTTCATAGTAGCGATAATGGGGCATCGGATTGAGCCTTACGTCTCAATTCCTACCAAGCTTCAAACTGACTCTACGGGTTACAACCCTAGAGTCAGTAATTCACATTGGTTGCTATTCCCCATTACGAATCCTTCGCACTGTGAAGGATTCCTATAGAATCCGTAAGAATTTCCGTTTTATCTCTTGGGTAAGACAAATCAACCGAATGAGTGAACGCTCCTCATTGAGAGTGTGATGTTCCCTAAGGTTCGGGCGCATCTGTAAAGAATTGAAGTTATAACTCTTTCAACGAAAGGTACAAGGAGGAAATGCTGATGACGAAGCTAGCAACCATTTGTTATTTGGACAATGGAAAAGAATTTTTACTGTTATTACGCAACAAGAAGCCAAATGATGTCCATGAGGGCAAATACATTGGCGTAGGTGGCAAGCTCGAAGCAGCAGAGACTCCAGAAGAATGTGCCGTGCGTGAGATTTTTGAAGAAACAGGACTGACGGCTACGAAGATGGAGATGAAAGGAATTATCACCTTCCCAGAATTCACCCCAGGACACGATTGGTATACGTATGTTTTTCGTGTGACGGAGTTTTCAGGAGAGCTGATTGATTCGCCAGAAGGGACGCTGGAATGGGTTCCGTATGATGAAATCCTAAGGAAGCCTTCGTGGGAAGGGGACCGCATCTTCTTAGAGTGGATTTTAGGGAATCAACCGTTCTTTTCTGCGAAATTCATCTATGAAGCGGGAGAATATGTCAGTCACAATGTAGAATTTTATGGAGAAAGAAAGTAAAGGAGAGACTATGGTAACAACTTACGAAGCTGGAAATTATGATGTTGTTGTTGTCGGTGCAGGACATGCCGGAAGCGAAGCGGCGCTAGCAAGTGCACGTATGGGCGCAAAGACATTATTACTCACAATGAACTTAGAAATGGTGGCCTTCATGCCATGTAACCCATCTGTAGGCGGACCTGCCAAAGGGGTTGTTGTGCGTGAAATCGACGCTCTTGGGGGCGAGATGGGTCGCAACATCGATAAAACGTATATTCAAATGCGTATGCTGAACACTGGGAAAGGTCCTGCTGTACGTGCCTTACGCGCTCAAGCAGATAAGCATTTATACGCGCAAGAAATGAAGAAGACAATCGAGAAGCAAGAAAACTTGGATTTACGCCAAGGGATTGCGGAAGAATTGATTGTTGAAGATGGCGTATGTAAAGGGGTAATCACGAATACGGGTGCCATCTATCGTTCAAAAGCAGTTGTGTTAACGGCTGGAACGTCTTCTCGTGGTCAAATTATTATCGGTGAATTGAAATATTCATCGGGTGCCAATAACTCACAACCATCGATTAAATTATCAGAGAACTTACTCGAATTAGGCTTTGAATTGGCGCGTTTCAAAACAGGAACTCCGCCACGTATCAAAGGCTCATCGATTGATTATAGTAAAACAGAAATTCAACCAGGGGACGATACGCCAAACTTATTTAGTTTTACATCCAAAGACGAAGACTACCGCTATGACCAAATTCCTTGCTGGTTAACGTATACGAATGAAGGGACTCATGAAACAATTCGTGAGAACTTACACCGTGCACCGATGTTTACAGGGATTGTAGAAGGGGTCGGCGCGCGTTACTGTCCATCGATTGAAGATAAAATCGTTCGTTTCAGCGACAAGCCTCGTCACCAAATTTTCTTAGAGCCAGAAGGAGAAAACACGGAAGAGGTCTACATTCAAGGGTTATCGACTTCGCTTCCAGAAGACGTGCAAATCAAGATGATTCGTAGCGTGGAAGGGTTGGAAAATGCGGAGATGATGCGTACGGGTTACGCCATCGAGTACGATGTGGTCGTGCCGCACCAATTGAAGAATACCTTTGAAACAAAACTCGTTCAAAATTTATTCACTGCCGGACAAATGAACGGTACGAGTGGATATGAAGAAGCGGCAGGGCAAGGGCTCTACGCTGGGATTAATGCCGTGCGTAAGATTCGCGGAGAAGAGCCATTTATTCTTGGCCGAAGCGATGCGTATATCGGCGTATTGGTGGATGACTTGGTTACAAAAGGAACGACAGAACCTTACCGTCTATTAACCTCTCGTGCAGAATATCGTCTCTTGCTTCGTCATGATAATGCCGATTTACGTTTAACAGAAAAAGGACGCGAACTTGGATTGATTGACGACGAACGTTATGCCGAGTTCCAAGCAAAACAAGAAGCGATTGAAGCCGAAATCAAACGCATGCAATCGATTCGCTTGAAGCCAACTGCTGAATTACAAGCGTTCTTGGCAGAAAAAGGATCTGCGGAATTGAAAGACGGCATCCTTCTAAGCGACTTGTTGAAACGCCCAGAATTAAGCTATGACGAATTAGTAGGCTTTGCCGGTGAAACGGTAGAAGTCTCTCGTGAAGTGAAAGAACAAGTAGAAATCTCGATTAAATACGAAGGGTATATTGCCAAAGCGATTGAAAAAGTGGAGAAATTAAAACGCATGGAAGCCAAACGTATTCCTGCCAATATCGACTATGATGCGATTAATGGACTTGCGACAGAAGCGCGTCAACGCTTGAAATTGATTCAACCAGAAACGATTGCGCAAGCGAGCCGTATTAGTGGGGTGAATCCAGCCGACGTATCGATCTTGATGGTCTATATCGAACAAGGCAAGATCGCTAAAGTACAAGAATAAGGAGGCGCGTATGAAACCAGAAGAATTTTATCAAAGACTCCAAGAAGTGCATGGGATTACATTATCAGATGTGCAAAAGAAGCAGTTCGACCAATATTTTCATCTATTAGTGGAATGGAATGAGAAGATGAACTTGACGGCGATTACGGATGAAGAGGGCGTGTATTTGAAGCATTTCTATGATTCATTGGCGCTTGGATTCCATCACGAATTGACCGACCAAACGCTTTGCGACGTGGGTGCGGGTGCAGGATTTCCAAGTATTCCGCTGAAAATCGTCTTCCCAGACTTGAAAGTGACGATTGTGGATTCGTTGAATAAACGCATTACCTTCTTGAATACATTAGTGGAGACGCTTGGGCTAAAAGACGTGCAGTGTTTCCATGACCGCGCTGAAACCTTTGGGCAAAACAAGGATTTTCGTGCATCGTTTGATGTGGTGACTGCTCGTGCCGTTGCCAAACTCAGTGTATTGAGCGAATTTTGCATGCCACTCGTGAAAAAGCAGGGCTATTTCCTCGCGTTAAAAGCAGCGCATACCGAAGTAGAATTGGAAGAAGCAAAAAAAGCCATCGCGATTCTTGGCGGGAAAGTAGAAGGGGACGTGTCTTTCGACTTGCCATATGAAGGCGGAAACCGTCATGTCGTTACGATTTTAAAGACAAAGGAAACACCGAATAAGTATCCAAGAAAACCGGGGATTCCATTGAAGAAGCCGTTATAACCAAAGGAGGAAGAACGATGAAAAGAACTCACTTAGGAATGATGACGCTACTAGCGCTTGTATTAGGTGCTTGTGGAAATGGACAGACGAAGGACTCTGGAGCGGAGACGTCGCAAGTGACGCAAGGGGCAACCACGGCAGAAGTAACGACGCAGACTACGACAACGGTTGCGCCTAAACCAGATAATAAGGAATTGTACGCGAGAGTTTTCGAAGATATCCGGACCGTGAAAGAACTGGGCGCTGATGTGGCTGGAAAACTTAATGTACCGCTAGAATATTGGGCGGCCAACAGTTTGAATAAGCAAAAAGATTCTCTACAATATTTATTCTATGACATCAATGAAGATGGTGTGGATGAATTGTTTATCGGACATACTTCAAATGGCAAACCATTCACGGTAGTTGCATACTACTTAGATGGCAAGACTCCAAAAATCCTCCATCAAAGTTACGTTGCTGAAGCAGGTGGAGCAAGAAGTGCTTTTAGTTTCTTCAAAGGCGGATTGCTCTACACGGTTGAATTCTTGTCTGGAACAGGAAATGGAGAGGCTAAAGTGTTCAAACTGGAGCCAAAAGGAGCAGGTTTGACGCTTGTAAACTCACTGAAATTCGAAAAAATGCAATTCAAACTAGAAGACCTAGGACTGAAAAAAGAAGATACCATCGATTTAACAAAGATGGATTGGAAAGAGTTTAAATAATCAAGGAACTGCTAACACAGGAGGTTAGCAGTTTTTTTATTCCATAAAAGTGAAATAACATATCAGCATATTGTTTTTTAAAAAAGTTTGTGATAAAATTAACTTGAAGGAAATAAATGTTAGCATTGTGGTTTATTAAATTGATAGGGGATGATAATTATGAAAAAAATTATACTAATGCTAAATTGTTTTATTCTTTTATTTTTATTGAGTAGCAAGTCAACAGTTGAGGGCACAGAGTTGAAACAAACGTTTACAGCAGAAAATTTAGAAACTAACCTTGTTCCTTTTAGAGTGTGGCCAGGAAGACCTGGAGGAAACGGAGACGGTTCTGAAGAGTGGTTGGTTGGGAATTATGGTGAAGAGAATGGTCCTTATAGATATATAGGAAGCTCTTCAGGTAATGTAAGTGATTTGAATTCTAGTAGAAATTATGTAGCTTCAGTAGTATCTGCTATTTTAAGTTATGGAAGAGGAATATTTATTACTACAGCAATATTAATTGCTGGTATGATTGCGCCAGAAAATTTTGCAGGAACAGTTTATACAGCAGAAAGTTATGTTTCCGGAAGAAGTATGAAGACAATCATTACAACATACTATTTACCTAATTATACTCATTACTGTGCACAATATACTATTTATAATAAATGGTGAAAAATAGAAAGAGATGAAAAAACATGTTTTTAAAAAAAATATGGCTCTTTTTCTGTGAGGAACGACCGGCTAGAACAGTTTGGCAACCTTTAATGATACAATTCTGTTTAGAAATGGGACTATTCTTTTCAGGAGTTTTTTCTAAGGATATGCAAGCGCAATATTGGATAGTAACATTTGCTTTAGTTAAACTTGCTAAATTATATTCGAATAAACCGGTTGCTAGAATAGTTTTATACACGGAGTATTTCGGGATCTTTTGGTTTCTAAATAGACAATAATGACAAAAAGCTTTCTATCTCAGATTGATTGAGGTAGAAAGCTTTTCTGTTTAAAAATAATAATGGAACTGACGTGTTACGCGTTAAATTTATTTAAGATACTTTCGATATTTTTGATCAGTACCGAAACAGAACCATCTGGATTATTGATGAATTCGACCATTTCCTTGTTTTCGTAGATTTCACTTGGAATGGTAATTTCGATTCCGTTGTCCAGTTTGAATTTTTGCTTGCTATATTTGCGTTCGTATTTTGGCACGTTCGTTACGGCGATTTTTTCTGGAACGCGTTCTTCGGTGATGGCCAACTGAGCGGCTTCGCGTGCGAGCGGTTTTTCCTCGAACACCTTGTCGAAGATGGCTGCGGCATCGATTTCGTCCTGTTCTTCCAGCTGGTGGAAGATGGCTTGTTGCGTCGTTGCTAGCGCTTTGTACGGTTCCTCGTCGTGTTTTTTCGCGATATGAGTGACCGTTTTTTTGATTTCCTTGATTTGTTCTTTCGTTGTGACGGGAACTGTGATTTCTAAGAATTTTTCAGAGAAATAGGCCGTCTTTTGACCTTCGATTACCACTTTTTTCTCGATTAAGTGATAGTTTCCGTTGGATAAATCCACGATGAACGCTTCCGAAGGTTTTTGCGTCGCGTTTGGTAAAATAGCGTGATTTTGCAAGATGGTATTGCTAACGGCTTCGCCTTCGTAGTCGACAAAGTGTGTGACTTTTGAACTGTAATCAAGACGAATCATTCCAAACAGTGTACCCCCTGTATCGCTTGTTCCCGTGAAGAATAAGTAGTCTGCTGGGCCAATTTCTTCTGCTGGGGCAATGAGTGCAAAGAGTTTATCAGATAACTGCTGCGTCTTTTCTAAGAAGGAAATCCCTTCGTCTGCCAGATACCCAAGAAGTGGTTCGCTAGAAGCAAGTTGACCGATATGTGGATCGCCTTTTTTGATTTTATCCACGAGTTTTGTAATGTATTCAATGAGAAATGGATCGCCCAGTTGCAGTGGGGCCTGAGATAAGAGTAAGTTTCCTGAATTTTTATCTAAAATATGTAAAACGGCTTCGTTAATGAGCATGAAAGTGCTCCTTTCCTATTTCATTCGATAGAAAATATTATATAATAGAAAAATAGATTTGTAATGAAAAACGAGGGGAGTGCGCCATGGCGGTTTTAACGAGGATAGAAACACCAGTAGGAATCATCATTGCATCCAGTGACGGGCAGTCGTTGACGGGATTATGGTTTGAAGGGCAAAAATACGAGTGCGCCTTTGTGGAAAATCCTGTATGGGACGATTCGTTGCCGTTGTGGAAGAGGGTGCAAGAGGCGCTGGAAGCCTATTTCCAAGGCGAAGGCGATGTAGTTTCGACCGTACCGATTGCATTTGTAGGAGGAACTCCATTTCAAAAAGCAGTATGGGCGGTCTTAACTGAAATCCCCTATCAAACCGTGTGGACGTATAAAGAAGTGGCCGAACGTGTCGGCGAGAAACTAGGACGAAAAACTTCTTCGCGTGCGGTGGGGACAGCCATCGGAAGAAATCCAATCAGTCTTTTTGTACCGTGCCACCGCGTTGTAGCCACAACAGGCGCATTAACGGGTTATGCAGGAGGCGTGGAGCGAAAGTGTGCGCTACTCACTCTTGAAGGACATTGCGTTACAGAAGACAAAGTGTTGAAAGGAGAATGATATGAAGCTTAAGATTGCAAAGGTCATTGTATCGGCATTTGTGGCGATGCTTGTGGCACAGGCGCTTCATTTAACGACACCATCTGCGGCAGCCATTATTGCAATTCTCAGTGTCATGGATACGAAGAAAGTTTCGCTTGCGGCGACAGGTCAAAGGCTAGCGGCAGCTGTGTTGGCTCTTGTCATTGGCATGGGGATATTCGCTATTTTTGGTTTTGACGTGATGAGTTTCGGGCTGTATCTTCTTTGCTACATTCCTTTAGCGTATCTTGTAAAAGTGGATATTGGCGTGGCTCCAAGTACCGTCCTTGTGATTCACCTTTGGACGCAACAACAACTCACTTTTGAACTGTTTGTCAATGAACTCTTACTTGTCACCATTGGGGCTGGTGTGGCGATTTTACTGAACTGGTATATGCCGTCCTATCGCCAAGAAATCGAACGTGTCCGAGAGGAAATCGAGGATAAAATGCGTGAAGTTCTCTTGAAGATGTCGGGATTCCTGACGATTGGAAATGGGAAAAATGATGGCGAAGTGCTTCAGTTGTTGAAGGAAAAACTGAGCGAGGCACGCGAATATGTGCGACTCGAAGCGGAGAATCATTTAACCAAAGAAGTGACTTACGATTATCAATATTTCGAAATGCGCCGCGATCAAAGTAAACTCCTAGAAATCATGGCGACTAACTTGAACGAGTTCCGCTGGGACGGCGAAGAGATGGCGATTCTGTCAGAGATGTTTAAACAGACCGCACAGCAGTTGGCGGAACAAAATACGGCGAGTCAATTAATCGATGACATTGAAGACTTGTTGGAACAATTTCGTGAACGACCACTGCCACAAACGCGTCGTGAGTTCGAAAAACGTGCGCAATTGTATCAGTTATTACGCGATTTGAAACGATTTGTACAATTGAAAGTTGATTTCTTCCAAACGTATGGCGTTCATTATTTCAAGAAGGTCGGAGAAAAAGAATAGGCACTACTGCTCTTTGAATCAGGGGCAGGAATTTATCCGACATTTCCTTTTCAAAACAAACGATAAGAACAATTCATCTTTAACCTTGTTTTTCTATGAGAAAGACAAGGTTTTTTGTGTATTTATGCGGATATACTAGAGCTGACACTAAAATAGGAGGATAAATTATGGAAGAGAAAGGGTTAGCGGAGGTTGTCCATTTAGCAAAGGAGGATGAAGAGGAAGCCGTCACCGAATTATTGAGGCGTTTTGATCCATTGATTATGAGCATTCATCACCATTATTTTTTTCATGAAATGGATCAGGACGATTTTGCACAGGAGGCCCGTATCATGATGCTTCGGGCAGTGCGTAAGTACGATGAGAACCATGCTGTCTCGTTTGCCGGCTATTACCAGCGCTGCTTGAAAAATCTAGCGGTGGAGTGCCTGCGTAGGGAACATCGGCAGCGGCTCATTCCACACGAGTTAGTCGTTCGCGGAGAAAAGGCGGAACTCGCATTGCTCTCGGCATCGGTGGATTCGTGCGAGCGGCAAGTACTTTTGCATGAAGAGGCGGAGGAATATTTCCACCACCTTTCCCGCTTTGAAAGGGATGTATTTTTAGGGGTGTTGGACGGTGCGACCTTTGAGGAGATGGCGGACCATTTCGATAAATCGGTCACGTCCATCAAGGGAGCTCACAAGCGGTGCAAGAAGAAATTCAAAGACTATATTGGAGAAGGGTGACGCCTTTTATGGTAAGATAAAATCGAAAAGGGAGGTTCGAGTAATGGATGATTTAAAAAAGAACGAAATCGATGACTGTAAGGATTTAGAAATAACGATTCAAGACTTATTTGCAGATTATGAGGGAGAACCTACAGCCGAGAAGGTAACATTATTTGAACCTGTAGGAAGAGAAAAATGGTAAGAGAACATAGAGCGACTGGAAAATTATTCAGTTGCTCTATTTTTTTAAAGCTATGACTACCAATCTGACACGGTTTGTAGTACAATAGCTCGTGGCGATTTTTTTGCCGATGAGGTTCGAAACCATCCCTCAATAAAAAACTAGGAGGCAGTAACATGCAAAATAAAAAAACAAAATTGATTGTCATTAACGCAATCGTCGCAGCGCTATATGTGGTCGTTACATC
The DNA here is from genome assembly GCA_938039195.1 of uncultured Carnobacteriaceae bacterium. GTDB lineage: Bacteria > Bacillota > Bacilli > Lactobacillales > Aerococcaceae > Granulicatella. The sequence goes on along the minus strand of CALHVK010000139.1, from coordinate 9,339 downwards.
ATTAACAGCATTTATGTCATTTGGAAATATTCAATTCCGTATTGCGGAAATGTTGAACCACTTATTCGCTTTTGACAGAAAATACGGAATCGGTGTGGTTGCCGGTGTATTACTTGTCAACTCAGTATTTATGTCAGCGTCTGGTCTAGGTTGGTACGACTTAGTATTCGGATTAGGACATACTATTGCTTCATTCGCTATCAGCGCACTAATCTTCAAATCAGTGAAAGACGTTAAAACACGTATGTTTGTTTTAGCAGGTGTCTTCAGTGTGATGATTTTCTTAGTAGCGATTGAATTGAACTTAGCATTAGGTTTACCTTTCTGGTTAAGTTACGCGCAAACATTCTTTGGTGAAATCGTCGTATTATTAGCGGGTATTCCGTTGATGACGGCATTGAACAAAGCCATCGATTTGAAAAAATTAATCAATGATTAATCAACAGACGTCCGAGCGTGATGCTTGGGCGTTTTTTGATTGCAAGAACTCATTATTTTATGTAGAGTTAAGAGGAGACCTAAAGGAGGAAACCAAATGGAGTTATTAAGCATTCCAGTAGGACGTTTGGAAGAAAATGTCTACTTTTTAATTGATGAGAATAAAGAAACAGTGATTTTTGACCCAGGTGCACAAGCCGAGGACATTAAACAACTAATTAAAGAAGAAGGATTGAAGCCTGTTGCGATTGTATTAACGCATGCGCACGGAGACCACATCGGAGCCGTTGACGCGCTTCGTGAGGAATACCATATTCCAATGTATATGAACGAATTGGAAAAAGTATTCTTACACGATCCTGAATTGAACCGTTCATACTACTCTGGCGAAAATATTACAGTGAAGCCAGCGGACGGTTATTTCCCGAAAGAAATGGGCAAATGGAAAATTGGAAGCTTTGAACCAGAATTAGCCCATATTCCAGGACACTCACCTGGTGGGACCATCTTCATTTTCAGAGAAAATGGATTCGTCATCGGTGGAGACGTGATGTTTAAAGGCAGCGTTGGACGTAGTGATTTCCCATACGGAAGCCATAAAGAGTTAATGGAAGGAATCCATAAATACTTATTGCCATTACCTGCTGAAACAGTGATTTTCCCAGGACACGGGGAACCAACAACGCTAAAAGATGAAATTGCGACAAACCCATTCTTAAATGGCGCAACAAGATAAGAGGCGAAATTATGATTTTTGATACGCATACGCATTTAAATGTATCTGCGTTTGAAGGAGAAGAAAAAGAGGTCATCGCGCGTGCAAAGGAACTAGCAGTGACGCGCTTTGCGGTTGTGGGATTCGATACAGACACGATTACGCGTAGTCTGGAACTGAGCGAAGAGTTCAAAGAAGTCGTTTCGATTATCGGATGGCATCCAACTGAAGCCTATCGCTATAATAGAGAAATCGAAGAATGGCTACAGGAACGTCTGACGCATCCGCAAGTGGTTGCGATGGGGGAAATGGGACTGGATTATTATTGGAAAGATTCCACGCCCGAGGAACAAGATAAAGTGTTCCGTCGCCAAATCGCGATTGCCAAAGAAATGAAATTGCCGATTGTGATTCATAACCGTGATGCGACAGAAGATTGCTACAAGATTCTAAAAGAAGAGGGCATTCAAGATATCGGTGGTATTATGCATAGTTATAATGGCGACGTGGAATTTATGAAACGTTTCTTGGACTTAGGCATGCATATTTCCTTTAGTGGGGTGACGACGTTCAAAAACGCGCCGCAAGTTCGCGAATGTGCCAAATTAGTCCCATTCGAGCGTATGCTAGTGGAAACCGATGCGCCGTATTTAGCGCCCGTGCCATACCGTGGTAAGAGAAACGAACCCGGCTATACGCGCTATGTGGTTGAAACGATTGCCAAAGAACGCGGCCTAACGTGGGAAGAAGTGGCTCATCAAACAACACAAAATGCCATCAAGCTATTCCGCATGGAAGAAAGAGGCTTGTTATGAATCCAGTCATTGTCGTAGAAGGGCGAGACGATACAAGACGCTTGAGAGAAATCTATCCAGAGATCGAAACGATTGAAACGAATGGATCGGCGATTGACGAAGAGACGATTGCGCTCATTCAAAAGGCGCTGCAAACGCGTGAAGTGATTGTGTTTACGGACCCTGATTATCCCGGAACTCGTATTCGAAACATCATTCAAGAGCGTGTGCCTGGCGTGAAGCATGCCTTTATCGAACGTGAAGAAGCCGTCAGAAAAGACAATCATAAGAGTCTTGGAGTGGAACACGCGAGCACCGCGTCGATTCAGCGAGCGCTCGAATCGGTGCATGAGATTTCAACAGAACCCGGAAAGCCAGTGATTTCACAGGCAACACTGATGGCGCTTGGATTTATCGGACGACCAGATTCTGCAACGAGACGTCAAGCCGTGGCGGATTTTCTAAAAATCGGCCATACGAATGGAAAACAGTTCGCGAAAAGATTACAATTATTTGGTATTACAGAAGAACAATTAAGGGCGGCGCTTGAGGCTGTCTTAGAAAATGAGGACAAACATGAATGAAATAAAGGATATCGCGACGCCGAAACGAACGCGCGAGATTATGGAACGTCATGGGCTAACGGTAAAGAAGAGTCTAGGGCAAAACTTCCTAATTGAACCGAATATTTTAACGCGTATGCTAGAGGTGGCAGGAGTCGACAAAACGACAAACGTCATTGAAATCGGACCAGGAATCGGTGCGTTGACTGAACGTCTAGCAAGAGAAGCCAAACAAGTGTTGGCGTTTGAAATCGATGGCCGTTTGTTGCCAGTACTCGATGAGACATTGGCCCCATACGATAATGTAACGGTTGTTCATAGCGACATCTTGGACGTCGACTTAGAGCAAGTGATTGGAGAGCATTTCGACATCAACGAGCCGTTATTAGTGGTGGCTAACTTGCCGTACTATATCACAACGCCAATCATTATGAACTTATTGGAATCGAAATTACCAATCGACGGTTTTGCGATGATGATGCAAAAAGAAGTGGCACAACGAATGACCGCTGAGCCAAATTCAAAGGCGTATGGATCGCTCACAATTGCGATTCAATATTTCTGCGAAGCGAGCATTGGATTTATCGTTCCAAAAACGGTCTTCAATCCAGCTCCTAATGTAGATTCTGCGATTCTGGTATTAAAACGTCGCGAGAAACCACTTGTGGAAGTGAATGACGAAGCAAAGTTCTTCGCGCTCGTGAAAAACAGTTTCGTACAACGTCGTAAAACGCTATGGAATAATTTAGCCAAAGCGTACGTTGGGGATGGTCATACAAAAGAAAGCTTAGCCGCTGCGCTAGAAGCTGCAGGCATTGATTCGTCCAGACGAGCAGAAACACTGACGATTGAAGAGTTTGCCCGCTTAAGTGACGCACTTTAGTGGCAGATACACTCTCAGGAGAATAACGAATATAAAAGATGATACTGAAGGAATCCGTAAGGAACCGGAGGTATCATCTTTTACACGCAAAGTTATTAAAAAATATTTTTAAATAACTATTGCTTTTTACGAATCGCAGGAGTATACTCTAATTAAAGATAAATTTAAATAGAAAGAAGATGAAATCATGGCAGTGAACGAAGTAATGGCCGCTCTTTCTGATGAAACGCGTCGCCAGATTTTGGAAATCCTGCGAAAAGGGAAGACCAACACCGGTGACCTTGCCACGATGATTGGGATGACGCCGCAAGCTTTATCCTATCACCTTAGAAAGTTAAAAAACGCTGATTTAATCTATGAAACACGCTATAAAAACTTTATTTATTATGAATTGAATTTGACCGTACTGGACGAAGCCATTGTATGGATCAATCAAATTATCGGGGGAAAATAACATGGAACAAGTAAAACAATTTAAAAAATATGCCTATCTCGCATTGATGTTCGCACCACTCGTTGTATCACTCTTTGTGGTATGGTTCTTACCAGAAACGATTGTATCGCGCATGGACTTGGCGGGGAATGTGACTGCAACGGCAAGTAGATTCTCAATCTTTCTCTTCCCAATTCTTGTAGCGATTCTTGGGTTTGCGATTCGTATTGCAAGCTCATCGCCAAAACTAACAGGGGGCAATGTAAGAGCAGCTCGCTCGATTAGCTGGATTCTCTTACTGTTATTGAACGTCATTGCTTATTTCCAATTCTGGTTATACCTAGGCGGAATGACAGCGGGCGCGCAAATGAGCCGCTTCATCACATTTATTCTAGGGGTATTCTTTATCCTTATTGGAAATCTAGCTCCAAAAATTAAAGAGAATACAAAACACATTGGATTCCGTGCTTCATGGCTTAAAAACAATGACGCAGCCTTCCGTAAAACACAACGATTCTTCGGAATTGCCTCTGTAGTGGCAGGTGTTCTCATGATGCTTACAGGAATCTTCATGGGAAATAATGTTGCCATCCTTGTCGCAACAATGATTATGATTATTTTAATCGCAGTGACGGGTGGTTATTCTTACTATATTTCAAATATTGAAGAAGCATAAAAGAAAATAAGCTTTCATCTTTAAAAAGATGAAAGCTTATTTATTTTATTCTAGTCTAGTCCTTCTGGTAGCACGACTGTAATGTCTTTTTCATGCATTTCAAAGTCGATAGCCCATCGACAGTTAAATTTTATAGTGTCAGTTTGCTCGTTATAAGTGAGCAATCCAATCGTGTTTAACGCACTCTTATGACAAAGCAATAGTTTTTTATTACTGATATCCATTACTGTGTCGATATTCGGTGAGATATGAATAGAATAAGTTCCTAATTTTATTGTCTCCATTTTTACTCCTCCATTAAATCAATAGAATCACGATTCAGATTCAGAAAAGAATACTCTTCTTTTTTTAACGGAATTATTTGAATGTTTTCTTCCGCAATTCTTACTTTCATCAATCCGAGATTCGTGAAGTGTAATTGGTTGGTTTCTGGGCAGATATATATACGTGCAGTGCTGTGATAAGTAGGTGGAGTTAATACTATTAGCTCTTCGTTTTCTTGATGAATCACTTCAAAAGAAAGAGGAATTTGAACTGTATAATCTCCAATGAAAAAATTTTGGAATGTCATTCTATCCCCCCTAAATGATTACTGTGTCCTTCAAAATTAGGGTGAAGGATGTATTGAAATTCATTAGGAAACGCTATTTCAACGAAAATTTGATGGTGTTGAATCATGTAAGATGCGTTGCCACCATTGATAATATCACAGCTGTCTGTGTCAAAGTTGTATAGGATAAATAAGTAAGTTTGAAGGGTGCGAGAAGATAAAACCTTTAACCCTTCAGGTAACTGAAACCCAAGTAAATCTGTGCCTAGATGCACTGTATAATTTCCTAAAGTAAAAACTGACATCGTTGCCCTCCTGTTACGGCCTTAGGTAATTTCCATACATATCATAGGTACCTTTTGTTGCAAGTATTTATTGTACAAAATTATCAATGAGTTAAAAAATAGTAAATGGTACTTCCTACAAAATAAGTGAGAAAACCTAAAACTCCAGCAATAATATATCCCTTACGATCGTCTTTCATGATAGTTCCTCCTTTTGAATGGGTGTTATTTTGTAGTGTTATTTCAAGCTCAGATTAACATATGTAAGCGTTTTTGTAAATGATTATTTTCCGAATTCCGTGAGAATATTTGCGTTTTAACTCGCTTGGTTTTTATTGTTCTATTAATAATCGTGCACTTTTTAGTTTAGGGGCTATCTGTGCTATAATGGAAAGGTACATATTGGTGGAAGAGAGGTTAACTTTATGCAAATAAATTGGGACAGTTTATTTTCATGGGGGAGTTTTCGCAATCTGATTGATATTCTGATTGTGTGGTATATACTCTATAATATTTTAGTCATTATTAAAGGAACTCGTGCGATTAACCTAATGAAGGGAATTGCGGTCATCGCAGCGATTAAGTTTCTTAGTTTCTTCCTCGGTTTAAACACCTTGGACTGGATTATGAACTTCGTGATTCAATGGGGAGTTGTGGCGGCGCTGATCGTTTTCCAACCAGAAATTCGTCGTGGATTAGAGCACATTGGTCGTTCAAACTTCTTCTCTCGTAAATACGAAAGTGCAAACGAAGCAGAAGTGATGATTTCTGAACTAAATACAGCCATTCAATATATGGCGAAACGTCGTATCGGAGCGTTGATTTCTATCGAACAAGGGAACTCCTTGGAAGAATTTATCAATACAGGAATTCCGATTCATTCAGACATCTCCAATCAGTTAATCACGAATATTTTCATTCCAAACACACCGCTTCACGATGGAGCTGTGATTATTCGTGACTATAAGATTGCCGCAGCAGCGTGCTACTTGCCACTCTCAGAGAATAAGATGATTCCGAAAGAATTAGGAACACGTCACCGCGCCGCTATCGGACTCAGTGAAGTGAGCGATGCGATTACGATTATTATTTCTGAAGAAACAGGGAAAGTCAGCGTTGCGATTCGTGAGAAATTACACCGTGAGTTAAGTTCAAGCGAATTAGTAGCCGTTCTATCTGAACAGCTCGTTGTAGAAGACCAAGGAGATGCAGAGCCAACGATTGTTCGTTGGGTACGTGATTTCTTCAAAGGAGGTCGTTCAAATGGCTGAATGGATGAATCGTAAATCATTCTTACTAGTGATGTCGTTTATTTTAACCATCTTCCTATTCGCGTTAGCAACGGATGCAAACGGTGGATTACGTTCAACATCATTGAACTCACAAACCAGTTCAAATACGATTACGAATGTACCCATCTACATAGATATCAACAGTGATGAATATGCTGTAACAGGTTTGCCAGCTTCAGTTGCTTTACGACTTGAAGGGTCTAGTAGCTTACTTTTAAGCACAACCGGAAATGGCACCTATCGTGTGAAGACGCCTAATTTGACTGAATTAGGAGAAGGAAAACATACGATTACATTGGAAGTGACCGGATTACCGACAGGTGTTCACGGAAGCGTGTCTCCAGAAACGGTAGAGGTAACGATTGAAAAAATTACGACGAAGGAAGTTCCTATAGTCGTGAAAGCAGATGCTTCTCTTGTTGGTAATGGTTACCAAGTAGGAGAAGGAACAGCCTCACCAGCAACCGTAACCGTAAAAGCAGCTAGTTCGATTGTGAATCAAGTGGAGCAAGTTGTTGCGAATGTGTCGATTCCTGAAGGAACCAAAACAGACTACACAACAACGGCTCAATTACAAGCCGTAGACGCAACAGGGAAACCTGTAGCTGTGAAAATTGATCCAGAACGCGTGCAAGTTCGAGTGCCAATTTCTTCTAGTCAGAAGACGGTACCGATTGTGTTAACAGCGACAGGAACTTCTTCACGTTATTCATATTTATTGAATTCTACTACTAAGCAAGTTACAATTTTAGGAGCTCAATCGAGCTTAAACCAAATCACAGCAATTCCAGTGGCGGTGGATGTGAGCAACATTACTCAGTCAACAAGGAAAACAGTAACGCTGACGCTCCCTTCAGGAGTCAACAGCATTACACCTGAGACGATTGAGGTAATGATTACGGTGGTTGATAATAGCCTCACAGCAACTGAGGATTCAACGACTCAGAGCGTGACAACAGAAGAATCGTTACAAACTACAAAAGAACAAACAACACAAGCCCGATAATGGGTGAAGGAGAACAACACAATGGGGAAATATTTTGGAACAGATGGCGTTCGCGGAGTAGCGAATGCAGAATTAACACCTGAATTAGCATTTAAACTAGGTCGTTATGGCGGTTATGTTTTATTGCAACAAGCGGAAGGGAACGCACATCCACTCGTATTAGTGGGGCGTGACACTCGTATTTCAGGTCAATTATTAGAGCATGCTTTAATCGCAGGATTACTTTCTGTAGGGATTGAAGTGATGCAACTTGGAGTCATTCCAACTCCAGGTGTTGCGTACTTAACACGCATGCAAGGGGCAGTAGCTGGGGTTATGATTTCAGCATCACACAACCCAGCACAAGATAACGGAATTAAATTCTTTGGTTCAGACGGGTTCAAATTAACCGATGAAACGGAAGCGCAAATCGAAGCGTTATTAGATGCAAAAGAAGATACATTGCCACGTCCTTCAACAGACGCGTTAGGAACAGTGGAGGAGTATTTAGAAGGAACGTGGAAATACAGCCAATTCCTACAAAATACAGTAGAGTCTTTATCTGGAATTAAAGTAGCGCTAGACGGAGCAAACGGAGCAACAGCTTCAATGTTAACACGTTTATTCGCTGATTTAGACACAGACTTCCACACAATGGGAGACAAACCAAACGGCGTTAATATTAACGACGGTGTTGGATCAACACATCCAGAAGCGTTAGTGGAATTTGTAAAAGAAACTGGCGCTGACATCGGATTAAGCTTCGATGGAGACGGCGACCGCTGTATCGCAGTGGATGAAAATGGAACAATCGTTGATGGCGATAAAATCATGTTTATCCTAGGGAAACACTTCAAGAACCAAGGAACACTTAGCAAAGATACAATCGTATCAACGGTGATGAGTAACTTAGGATTCCATAAAGCGGTGGAAGCAGAAGGAATGGTTGCTCTTCAAACTGCTGTAGGTGACCGTTACGTTGTTGAAGAAATGCGTAAAAACAACTACAACTTCGGTGGAGAACAATCAGGACATATCGTCATCCTTGATTTAAACACAACAGGAGACGGCTTACTTTCAGGAATTCAATTAATGAATGTGATGAAACAAACGGGCAAATCATTAAGCGAATTAGCCAGTGAAGTGCCAACATACCCACAAGAATTAGTGAACATCCGTGTGAGCGATAAAAATGGCGTTATGGAAGTTCCAGCCATTAAAGAAGTCATCGATGCTGTAGAAGCAGAGATGGCAGGAAACGGACGCGTTCTAGTACGTCCGAGTGGTACAGAGCCGCTTGTTCGTGTCATGGTGGAAGCACCAACGGACGAACTCGTTCACGACTACGTAACACGTATCGCTGATGTTGTTCGCAAAGAAGTTGGAATCGACTAAATTAGAATCGAACTATAAGAGAAGAGAGCTTTGAAAAAGGCTCTCTTTTTTGTGTGTATATCGGAAAAAGTGGTGGCGGATGGAATCCATTGTTTTATGATGAGAGTTCGCAAGATGAAATATACAATTTTTACCTCATCGATGCAAAAAATAAAAAATAATTCTTAATAGAAATAGTTAACAAATGTTAACTCAATTGTTATAATAGAATTGGTATAAAATACGAAAATACAAGGAGGAAATTATGAAAAAAACATACACAAGAATTGTTCATTTAGTGATGTTGATGAACTTATTCCTTGCAAGTGCTCTACCGGCTAGTGTAGTCGCG
>CALHVK010000138.1 GCA_938039195.1 uncultured Carnobacteriaceae bacterium | reverse complement strand
CCTTTGCGTTATTTGTCTCCAGTGATTCGTTTCTAAGCGCCTTTTCTCGTATCCTACAAAATCGGAGCAAACAGTCTTGCGAATTTCTGTTTAAATCTCTTCCAGCGGTCTTGTTTTTCGAAGTATTTTTCGTTAGCAACCGTACAGTTTCTCAAGTCATTTATAAATTCTTCTTCGACTTGTTTAGCGAACTGTTCGTTATAAACGAAGGCATTGACTTCGAAGTTCAATCGGAAACTTCTCATATCGAAGTTTGATGTTCCAACGGTTGCGATTTCGCCATCAATAACCATTGACTTTGCATGAAGAAATCCTTTTTGATACACGTATATTTTCACGCCTGATTTCAATAGTTGGCTTGCATAGTATTCGGTCGCACGATATACAACAGGATGATCCGGTTTACATGGAATCATGATGCGTACATCTACTCCTGACATCGCCGCAATGATTAATGCTTCTTGCACACTTTCATCCGGAATAAAATACGGTGTTTGAAGCCAAACCGATTTCTTCGCCATTAAAATCATCTTAATCAGACCAAGTTTAATATTTTGTACATCACTATCCGGACCTGTCGATACGATTTGAATGGTATTCTCGCCTTCAGATTCGATTAATGGGAAATACTCTGGGATAAACTCTCGTCGTTTATCCTCTTTTACCGCCGCATTCCAATCGACTAAGAAACGAGATTGTAATGAGTAAACAGCATCTCCAAGAATGCGGAGATGAGTATCACGCCAAGCGCCCAGTGGTCCTTTTCCTAAGTATTCGTCTCCAATATTAAACCCACCAACATAGCCAACTTTACCATCAATAACAACAATCTTACGGTGGTTACGGTAGTTGATACGCCAGTTGATAAATCCTAATGTGTACCCGAAGAAGGCAACAGACTGGCCACCAGCGTCATGCAATCTATTCCAGAAAGCATTGCGCGTCTTACGAGAACCTAAGGCATCATAAATCACAAGAACTTCAACGCCTTCTTGCGCTTTTTCAATCAATAGTTCCATAATTTCTTCGCCAATTTCATCCTGGTTAAAAATGTAATACAAAATATGAATGTGGTGCTTTGCACTCTTAATATCTTCTTTTAGACGGTCAAACTTTTCTTTCCCATCTACAAATATCTCTACATCATTATTGTCAGTAATAATCGCATCATCGGCTTCAAGGAAGAAAGAGGCTAAGTCTTCGTGATGCGTACTCTTAAAACGAAACTTCGCAGGACCCATTTGTTCCTTCTTATACTCAAGTTCACGCTGTTGTTGCTCTACGAGTTCTTGCAACCCCACTGTTTCTTGCGCACGTAAATTAAAGATGCGTTTTTTACGGATGCGACGACCAAAGAAGAAGTAAATGATAAATCCGATAACTGGAAGCATCACAAGGACAATAAGCCATCCCCAAGTTGCTGCTATTTCACGAGGCTCACGGAAAACCGTTATCACAGCGGCAGTCGTATTCAAGAAAATAATGATAAAAAGAATCGAACTAAAAACTCCCATTTGCTCTCCTCTCAAATTTTAAAGAAAAAAGACCGCGACGAATCAGGGTCTTTCTCTTTTTTACTATTAATCGTTTAATAAATGTGATTGTTCGCGACGAGATAAGAATCGCGTTCCTTTTGGAATATAGAGCGAACGTTTCACGTAAATTGGTGTTACTAAAAGTACAAGTGTCACCACTAATGTCACGGCAAAGCTCAACCCAAAGCCTAGGAAGCCTTGTCCTAATGCAACTTTTTCAGAAGCAAGTAGTGTTGGTGCTCCAATTGCTGTACCAATTGCATGGAAACCATAGCTTACAAATGTTGCAATGAAGCTTGCTGTTACGACATTTAATGTTGTTGATGATGTACGCGCGTTGAAGGCTGTACGAACCGTGTTACGAGCAAAGAAGCCTGCAACACCCACAAATCCATAGGCCATTACTGAGTCATGGAAAGGAACCATAAAGTATCCTGCTCCACTTGGATGAATGAACATGTGGATGACACCAAATAAGGTGCTTGCAATACATCCCCATACTAAACCGCGACGTAATGCCACAAAGATTAATGGGATAATCGCTAAGTCCACAACAAACGGTAATGCTTCTTGTGGAATGAAAGATAAGACTACTGAAACCACAACGGCTCCAAGTACTTCAAGTAAGATTTTAACTGCTTTTGAATTCATTCTAATCTCCTTAAATTCAATTATTTCTTATAGTTCGAAGCTTCCATAATCATCGGTAGGATGACTGGGCGACGTTTTGTTTTATCGAATAAGTAACGACTTAATGCGTCTCTGACTTCTTGTTTGAGGCGTGGCCATTCGAAATCATCGCTGGCTAAATTTTCTTCGACAACATCCGTCACAATCTTTTGCGCTTCTGTTAAGAGTTCTTCACTCGTCTTCATATAAACGAATCCGCGTGAAATGATTTGTGGACCGCTAAGGATTTTTCCTAGACGTCTTGAAATGGTCACAACGGCTACGAATACACCGTCTTCTGACAGAATCTTACGGTCTTTTAGAACGATATTTCCGATATCACCTACACCAATTCCATCGACTAGGACATTTCCTGCAGGAACTTGACCAGATGCATGCATACGTCCATTCTCGATTTCCACGACATCGCCTTTACCAGGGATGAAGATGTTTTTATATGGAATTCCTAATTCATTGGCTAGTTCCGCATGCGCTAAAAGGCTACGGTATTCACCTTGAACCGGAATAAAGAATGTCGGTTGCAATAAGTTCAGCATTAATTTCAAGTCGTTTGGAGTTGCGTGTCCACTTGATTTCTTGCTGTTGGCCATTTCGAACACTTCCGCATCGGCACGGTAAATTAAGTCTTTCGTACGTGCGATTTGTGTTTCCATCGCTACAGATGGAGTTGTGGCAATATAGACTAAGTCACCTTCATGTAAGTTCACTTGACGGTGACGTCCAAGTGCCATTTTTTGCAATGCTTTAATTGGCTCTCCCGCATTTCCTGTTTCTAAGATAACTAATTCGTGATCTTCTAATTTCTTCATTTGGTTGAAGCTAACGATTAAGTCTTTATCTGGAACCGTTAGTTTATTTAAGCTCAATGCAATATTGACGATTTCTTCTAGTTCAGATCCTGTTAGGAAGATTTTACGTCCTGACTCATAGGCTGCATTAATGACTTGTTGAATACGTAAAATATTACTTGCAACGCAGGCAACAATAATACGGCCTTCTGCATTCATGAACGTCTCTAACATCGTTTCTGCTACTTTACGGTCGCTGACGTTTTCTACAGTGCTCTCTGCATCGCTTGAATCACTTAGAAGCGCTAATACATAGTCTTCACCGACGTCTGCGATACGTCCAAAGTTTGTTTGATATTCCACTGCAGCACTTTGGTCAAATTTAAAGTCCCCAGTATACACAATATTTCCTTCGCTTGTCTTAATGACAATCGCTAATGAATCTGGAATCGTATGTGTTGTTTTGAAGAATTTAACAGTTGCGCTTGGGAAATCAATTTCCGTATTTTCTGTCACTTCATGATAGTCGTTAAATCCTTTAACAACATTTGAAGATTCAACATAGTATTTCGCTAATGCAATGGTTAATTTAGAACCAAATACAGGAGCATCGATATTTTGTAAGAAATATGGCAATGCGCCTACCGCATCGGCATGACCGTGCGTTAAGAACACCCCTGCAATACGGTCTCTATTCTCTTCTAAGTATGTGAAATCAGGAATGACAACATCAATCCCTAATAGTTCGTCTTCAGGATAGACAAGACCGCAATCTAAGACGAAGATCTCTTCTTCCACTTCAACGGCATATAAACTCTTACCGTTTTCTCTCACGCCACCAAGTGCGATGATTTTAATTGAACTCATGGTTTACCTCTCATTTTCTATTATTTAAATTGATTCCTTTGGGCAGAATCCACCACCCTATATACTCTATAAGAATACCATATTTGTCGTTTTTTTGCGAACATCAAAGAATCCATGAAGTGCTCTATTGCTGTACTTTTTGAAGAAACAAAAAAGCCCCTGCAAAATGCAGAGGCTAGAAAAGAAACATTATTCTTTATCTTCTTTTGGTAATAATGCTTTACGTGATAAGTTGATACGTCCTTGTCCGTCGATTTCAATAACTTTAACAGTCACTTTGTCGCCTAGAGCAAGTACATCTTCTACTTTACCAACGCGTTCGTGCGCTAATTCAGAAATATGAACTAATCCATCTTTTCCTTTAGCGATTTCTACGAATGCACCGAATTTTTCGATACGGCGTACAGTTCCTTCGTACACTTGACCTACTTCGATTTCACGTGTTAAATCTTCGATGATTTCTTTTGCACGTTGAATCATAGCAGCATCTGTAGAAGCGATAGATACGTGACCTTCTTGGTCGATATCGATCTTAACGCCTGTTTCGTCGATGATAGCGTTGATTGTTTCACCACCACGTCCGATAACGACTTTAATCTTATCAGGGTGGATAGAAATCATTTCAATCTTAGGTGCATATGGGCTTAACTCTTTACGAGGTTCAGAAATCGTTGATGTTAATTCTTCAAGAATTTCAAAACGTGCTTTCTTCGCTTGTGTTAAAGCTTCACGTAAGATTTGTTCTGTAATCCCTTGAATCTTAATATCCATTTGAAGAGCTGTAATTCCGTCTTTTGTACCCGCTACTTTAAAGTCCATATCTCCTAAGTGGTCTTCTAACCCTTGGATATCTGTTAAAACTGTGTAGTTTGTACCATCAGAAATAAGACCCATCGCGATACCTGCTACAGGTGCTTTAATTGGCACACCAGCAGCCATCAATGCTAATGTTCCCGCACAAATACTTGCTTGAGAAGAAGAACCGTTTGATTCTAATACTTCTGATACAAGACGAATTGTGTAAGGGAAGTCTTCTGGACTAGGAATTACTTGTTTCAATGCACGTTCCCCTAGCGCACCGTGACCAATTTCACGACGACCTGGGCTACCAGCACGACCTACTGAACCTACAGAGAATTGTGGGAAGTTGTAGTGGTGAATGAATCGTTTCCCTTCTTCGATTCCTAAACCATCAATGACTTGATATTCTCCAAGAGGTGCAAGTGTTGCTGAAGTTAATGCTTGCGTTTGTCCACGAGTGAATAAACCTGAACCGTGAACACGTGGTAATAAGTCGATTTCTGAAGATAATGGACGAATTTCGTCAATCTTACGACCATCAGGACGTACTTTTTCTTCAGTGATTAAACGACGTACTTCGTCTTTTTCTAAGTTATCTACTAATTGAGAAACTTGTTTTAGAAGGCCTGCTTTTTCGTCGTTGTCTTCTAAGACTGCTTCGAAGTGCTCGATCGCTGTTTCTTTCACTTTTTCGATGTTGGCTTCACGCGCTAATTTCTCTTCTGTTTGAATCGCGTGAATCATCGCTTGGCTGAATAAATCTTTTACTTGTGCTTCGATATCCGCATCAAATGAAAGTAAAGTTACTTCCATTTTTTCTTTACCAACTTCGCGAACGATTTCTTCTTGGAAAGCTACTAGTTTTTTGATTTCTTCGTGACCGAATAATAATGCTCCAAGCATATCTTCTTCGTTCACTTCTTTTGCTGAACTTTCTACCATGTTGATGGCAGTTGCAGTACCGGCTACAGATAATTCGATATCTGAGTTTTCTTTTTGTTCAGTCGTTGGGTTAATCACGTATTCACCGTTCACACGACCTACGTCTACCCCAGCGATTGGTCCATCAAATGGAATATCTGAAATACATAATGCTAATGAAGAACCAAACATTGCTGCCATTTCTGGTGGGCAGTTAGGATCTACTGACATCACTGTATTTGTGATTTGTACTTCGTTACGGAAGCCTTCCGCAAACATTGGACGGATTGGACGGTCAATCAGACGCGCTGTAAGAGTAGCATGTTCACTTGGACGACCTTCACGTTTGATGAAGCCTCCAGGGATTTTACCTGCTGCGTACATTTTTTCTTCGTAGTTTACTGTTAACGGGAAGAAATCTGTATCTTTTGCTTGTTTTGTACCAACAGCCGCTGTTAACACGACAGTATCACCGTAGCGTACTAATACAGCACCATTGGCTTGTTTTGCTAATTGGCCGATTTCAACTGTTAATTGACGTCCGCCCCAATTGTAGCTAAAAACTTTCTTTTCTGACATAACTAATCTCCTTTTCTCTTATTTGCGTATCTTCCAGACCTACTTTTAGAAATGAAAACGTTCGATGCGTTCGACCGCTTTTATTTCTAAAGTAAGATGACTCTAGAAGATACAAAGTTTGTCATACAGAGTCATTTTACCATATCTGTACTTTAAGTACTATTTTTTTGTAAACAAAAACGAGTGAGTTCTTCTCTTTTATAGAGAAGTAACTCACTCGTCTTACTATTGTTATTTACGAATGTAGAAATTAAAAAGTGACAACAGTCCCTTGTTCTGTGATTGTGAACTCTTTTGTTTCTAAGTTCGCTTCTAAGCGTGCTTCAGTACTGTTTGAAGCATCTTTACGTGTAATTACGATTGTGTTCTCAGTTGGAGTTTCTACTTCAAAAGAACCTTCTAAATCAAACGCTTTTGATGTATTTCTGAAGCGTAATAAGTTAATCAATTGTTTTACGACTGGACGTTCTACTTCACGGTCGATTTCTTCTACTGTGTAGTAGTGACGGTTGATGTTACGACCTTCTTTAGAAGATTCTAACAACTCGATGTCATTTTCACCAGCAAGTAACCCAACATAGTAAATTTGTGGAATACCAGGCGCAAAGCATTGTAATACACGTGATAATAAGTAACTTGCATCATCATTTCCTAAAGCACTGTAGTATGTGCTGTTGATTTGATAAATATCTAAGTTATTGTATTTTTCACTTGAGTAAATACGTTTTACGTTAGCACCTACATCGTATAATTTGTTTGAAGTATAATCTAACTCTTCATCGGTTAATAAGTCTCTAGCATCTACAACCCCGATACCATCATGAGTATCTAACGTTGTAAATTGTTTCATTGGACTCATTTGTAACCAGTTTGCTAAACGATTTGATTTACCAGAATAGAGTGAATATAAAACAACCATTGGCAATGCAAAGTCATATACGAAGTAATCATGGTCCGCAATTTTCATTTGAATTGAATAATGCTCATGAATTTCAGGAAGCAATTCTACTTGATATTTCGCTGCTTCATCACGTACTTCATTTAATAAATCCCAAATATCTGGTTCTACGAAGAAGTCGTTTGTATCGAGTTTTTTAATCGCATACGCAAAGGCATCTAAACGAATTAATGAGCAGCCGTGGCTTGCCATATCTTTAATCGTTTCACGAATAAACTCTTTCACAACTTCTTTACGAACATCAAGGTCGATTTGCTCTTCCCCGAATGTGTTCCATACTTCTTCTGTTGTTCCATCTGCAAAATGAACAGTTTGGAATGGCGCTTTATCTTTACGTTTATAGATTAAGTCGATATCTTCTTGAGTTGGACGTCCTGGCGGGAAGAACTCATGAATACGTATAAACATATCTTTGTAAGGTGAGTTTTCGTGATTTTTTACAAAGTCTTGGAAGAACTTAGACTCACGAGAAATATGGTTAATCATGAAGTCAAACATTAAATAATATTGTTCCCCTAGAGCAT
>CALHVK010000137.1 GCA_938039195.1 uncultured Carnobacteriaceae bacterium | reverse complement strand
ACGATGCCAAAGGGATTCGAACCCCCGACCTAGCGTTTAGGAAACGCTTGCTCTATCCTGCTGAGCTATGACATCTTATTACCTTAATTGAACCACACAAACCCGCTTTCTGTCCATACACAGTTACTAATTCTTAACTTAAATGCGAATTGACAATCTTCATCCTCACAGCAAACCTAATGATAGAACAACATTATTTTGTTTTGCGTTTTGGGGGTTTAGAGAGTATTTATGCTATGAAAAGGAAGATATCCCAAAGGAAAGGAATCCAAAGATTTTCTTTGTGAGTTGGTTTGTAATGAAATGGTGCGGTTATAGTAGTCCTATTAGGGAATCGCATTGAATGTGAATTAGCTGGAGTTAGGAAGTGATTCCTTACTCCAGCTTTGAAGCTTCAAAGGTGCAAGACCAAGGCTTGCACCGGTGCCCTAATATAGCAACTATAACGAATCGCACCATTTCCAAAAACAAACCAACGGTCCAATAAAAAACCGCCAAAGAAAATCTTTGGCAGTTTCAGGTGCATTTATTTAGTTTGCTGATTGACGGCGTGAAGATTGCCAATGCGAGTACAGACGGAAAATCGAATCGACTGTAAAGATAGCCAGTGCAATCATCCCAGCGGTAATCATCGTTTGCCCAAAGAAGAATTTCCCTTTTTCAACATCGCCCACAAAGAAGGCGTAAACGGTACGGTACATGCCTGCACCAGGAACGAGTGGGAAAAATCCAGGAATAAAGAATACCGTTACAGGAGCTTTGAAATAGCGTGCTGCGATGTGCGATAAAAACGCAATGGTGAGGCCGCTATAGTAAGTAGCTAGTTGTAATCCCGAACGGTCTAAGAAGAAAAGATATACAAACCAGCCAATCCCTCCAATAATCGAAATATGAATGAGAAGTCGTTTTGGCGCTTCAAAGACAATACAACTGAAGTAGACGGCAATGAGAGCACTAATCACTTGATAAATCATAAGGGGTTTGCACCTCCTGCTAACACGAGTCCCAGAGCAACAGCAATAGCGACGGAAAGAGCCGTCACAAACGCTTCAATTGCCCGAGCCGCTCCTGAGTTGTAGTCTCCGCGTAATGTATCGCGAATCGCATTTGTAATGGCAGTTCCAGGCACAGCCGGCATGATTAATCCTACAATGGAGATGCCGATTCGAGCGTCCGGAACGAAATGTTTTTGAATCAAAATGATAATGACAATTGCTGGAATAATCGAGATGAGGTTCAACACGAATGTTCCTAATTTTAATTTTGGATCTAACTTATAAATAAATGGCATGATAATCGCTGCTACTGCTGCAATCATGAGTTCAATTGGCGTTGCGCCAAATAGAGCAGCGTAGAACCCGCACATGAGAATAAGGCCAACATCTTTTAACCACTGTGGATATTCTGATTCTTTTAAGTCCTGTAATCGTTGATAAGCCGTATCGAGGTCAACTTCCTTTGTCACTAATTGACGAGAGATGGCGTTAACTTTATAAATACGGTTTAAGTTCGTGTCTCGATTTGGAACACGGCGGATTTCTGTAATAGAATCGATGCAGTCATCATCGAGAGTCGCAAAGATTCCAGTCGCCATCGCGAAGGCTTCACAAGTTTCGAAGTTTGATGTGGAGAGAATATAGTTCATCGTTTCTTCCACGCGATATGATTCCGCATTACATTCGAGCATAATTTGACCAGCTAGAATAGCGGTATCCATTAGTTTTTTAGCATATGATCGCACAAAGCCTTCCTCCTTCATTAAATACTCCCTAAGTATAGCATACAACCCGTGTTTTGCTAAGTAGAAATTTTTATGAAATGAAACTGTATTATTTTCATTCTCCTTGAAAATTAGTACAGTTGTTTTTTTGATGATTGTTTTAACATTGTACTGTTTTTTTAAAAGTATTTAGTGTATTATTAAGATAACAAATTTTTGGAGGGATATCCGTGGAATTATTTGAAGAATTATCACTTAAAGTGAAAGGGAAAGACGTTAAAATCGTATTTCCAGAAGGAGATGAACCAAGAATTATTGGTGCAGCAGTTCGTTTATTAGCAGATGGACTTTGCAAACCAATCTTACTTGGAAATGTGGATGCTATTAACGAAGTAGCAGATGCTCGTGGATTTAACATTTCTCATTTAGAAATTATCGATCCTGAAACATATGCAGACGATAAATATGCTGAAATGGTAGAAAGCTTCGTAGCACGTCGTAACGGTAAAGTATCACAAGAAGATGCTGAAAAATTATTACGTGACGTTACTTACTTCGGTACAATGATGGTTTACATGGGCTTAGTAGACGGTTTAGTATCTGGTGCGGTTCATTCAACAGGGGACACTGTACGTCCAGCATTACAAATCATCAAAACAAAACCGGGTGTCTCTCGTACAAGTGGTGCGTTCATCATGATTAACAGCGACAAATCTAAGAAATACTTATTCTCAGACTGCGCAATCAACATCAACCCTAACGCACAAGAATTAGCTGAAATCGCAGTAGAATCTGCTAAAACAGCTGAATTATTCGGTATCGAACCAAACGTTGCAATGTTAAGTTTCTCAACAAAAGGTTCTGCTAAATCTGAAGAAGCATTAAAAGTAGCTGAAGCGACTAAAATAGCACAAGAATTAGCTCCAAACTACAACATCGACGGAGAATTACAATTCGATGCTGCATTCGTACCAAGCGTTGGTAAACAAAAAGCTCCAGACTCACCAGTAGCTGGACAAGCAACAGTATTCGTATTCCCAGAAATCCAATCAGGAAACATCGGATACAAAATTGCACAACGTTTCGGTAACTTCGAAGCAATCGGACCAATCTTACAAGGATTAAACAAACCAATCTCTGACTTATCACGTGGATGTAACGAAGAAGACGTCTACAAATTAGCAATTATTACTGCTAATCAGGCATTGATGGAGATCTAGGATGTGAGACATCGCGCTCAGAAATCGACCACTGGACCGGAACGACGGAAGGAACGTGAAACGTTCTGCGTACGTTTCGGGAAGTGGACGCGATTTCTGCGATGGCGAACTCAACTTCACGAAAACGACTCGCACCGCGAGTCGTTTTTCAATTTATATAGGCTTATTAGCTGTTCTTAAATCATGAATGATGAAAAGAACATCAATAAGCTACTGCGCGGTGTGAGAGAATAGTCGTGCGGATATTCTGGGAAGCAAAACTTCACAGTGTGGAGTTTTGGTCCTATGATAGCGAACTCATTCGAACTTTCGTATTTCAATTTTACTCAAAAAATTTTTATCATTATAACGTATACATTATAATGATATTTTTAAATTTCATTTCAAAACAGTATAATATCAACGTTTCTAAAAGTTTTTTGTTTTAAAAAATAAAAATATTTTTCTGAGCAGATAAATTGCTTTAACGTTTAAGTGATGATAATCTAAATTCACTCCCAAGAGAGAAGACGTCACTTTCTTGGTCAAATCATTTACAAAAAGAGGAAAAGAATATGAAAAACATTTTATTTGTAGTAGGTAGCTTACGTAAAGGTAGCTTCAACCACCAATTAGCTGAGAAAGCAGAACGTATTTTAGAAGGAAAAGCAACTGTCACTTACTTAGATTACTCAAACCTTCCATTAATGAACCAAGACTTAGAAACTCCAGTATTACCTGAAGTACAAGCAGCTCGCGATGCATTCGGAAAAGCGGATGCAGTATGGATCTTCTCACCAGTTTATAACTTTGCAATTCCTGGAACAGTGAAAAACTTATTAGACTGGATGAGCCGTGCATTAGACTTATCAGATACACACGGACCTTCAATTCTACAAGATAAAGTTGTAACGGTATCAGCAATGGCAAACGCAGGACATGAACCATTATTTGCTTCTTATAATGCATTATTACCATTCATCCGTATGCAAGTAGTGGGTGAATTCACTGCCGCTAAAATTAACCCAGAAGCTTGGGGAACAGGCGTTGTGACTTTAGATGAAGAAGTCGTAGCCGGACTTGAAAAACAAGCTGAAGCATTATTAAATGTATAATTTAAACGAATAACTGAACTTTTAAAAGCAGTCTCTTTTGATGGAGGCTGCTTTTTTGAACAATATGCGAACAGACATTTGCCCTAGACCTTCCTGTTATGCTAGAATTGTACTGATATAGACATAAAAAAGGAGCATTATTCATGTATGAATATTTAAATGGAGAGTTGGCGCATATCTTACCAACAGCGATTGTTATCGATGTGAACGGCGTGGGGTATCAAGTGGTTTTTGCAAACCCATACCGCCTACAAGATTCTCTAAAAAAACAAATTAAAGTATTAGTACAGCAAGTTGTTCGTGAGGATTCCATTACTTTATATGGATTTATTTCCAGCGAAGAACGCGAATTATTCCAACGTTTAATTAGCGTTTCTGGTATCGGTCCAAAGAGTGCGATGAGTATTTTAGCAAATGACGATACAGAAGGTTTCGTGAATGCTGTAGAAAGTGGGAATGTCACTTATTTAACAAAATTCCCAGGCGTTGGAAAGAAAACAGCACAACAAATTATTTTAGACTTGAAAGGGAAGTTTGAAGTACTTCCTGAAGAGGCAACGAAAGCAGTTGTTTCAACAAACCAAGCAACTCTTGAAGAAGCAAAAGAAGCCTTACTTGGCCTTGGCTATTCTGCAAAAGAAATTACAAAGATTTGGAAGTCGCTGGAAGCTGCTGCTCCAAGTACGACGCAAGAGGCATTAAAAGTAGCCTTTAAACTATTGATGAAATAATGGAGGATTATCGTGGAGGAAGAACGTTTTATTGACGGAAACCCGCTTGACGAAGGGGAAGTACAAGCCGAATTATCACTAAGACCACAGACGTTGCAACAATATATCGGTCAACAAAAAGTAAAAGAAGAACTGGCCATCTATATTCAAGCGGCGCGTAGTCGTTCTGAAGCCTTGGATCACGTATTACTATACGGACCTCCAGGACTTGGAAAGACGACCTTAGCGATGGTGATTGCCAACGAATTAGAAGTCGGCATTAAGACGACGAGTGGCCCTGCGATTGAACGCCCAGGTGACTTAGTGGCTCTCTTAAACGACTTAGAAGCCGGAGATGTCTTATTTATCGATGAGATTCACCGTTTGCCACGTGTCGTGGAAGAGATGTTGTATTCTGCGATGGAAGATTTCTTCGTAGATATCGTAGTTGGTCAAGGGCCGACTGCGCATCCGGTACATTTTCCATTGCCGCCGTTCACGTTGATTGGGGCAACGACTCGTGCAGGGGCTCTTTCTGCACCGCTTCGTGACCGTTTTGGAATTGTGGAGCATATGGAGTATTACGATGAGGCTTCACTCTCTGAGATTGTAAAACGCAGTGCGAATGTTTTTGATAGTGAAATTAAAGATGAGGCCGCTCTTGAGATTGCGCTTCGTTCTCGTGGAACACCGCGTATTGCCAACCGCCTCTTGAAACGTGTACGTGACTTTTCTCAAGTGTACGAAGAAGGCATGATTTCAAAAGAGATTACGCAGCAAGCTTTGAAGGTCTTACGTGTCGATGCAAAAGGGCTAGACCATATTGACCGTAAATTGTTAACGGCGATGATTGATTTATACGATGGTGGCCCAGTTGGACTTGGTGCCATTGCGGCAAATATTTCAGAAGATGCGGAAACTATTGAAGATATGTATGAACCGTATTTATTGCAAATTGGATTTTTAAAACGGACATCACGCGGTCGTGTGGTGACGCCTGAAGGATACGCTCACTTAGGGCGCTTATATCCTTTATCGTAAGAAAGGAACTAGAAATGAACTATACAACAAAAGATTTTGACTTCGATTTACCCGAAGAATTAATCGCGCAAACCCCATTGAAAGACCGTACGTCTTCACGTTTATTAGTGGTGAATAAAACAACACATACTATTGAAGATAAACATTTTTCTGACCTTTTAGAAGAGTTGGAAGAAGGAGATACACTTGTTGTCAATAACACTCGTGTATTGCCAGCACGTCTTTATGGAACGAAAGAAGAAACGGGCGCTCATATTGAGGTCTTACTATTAACGAATACGGAAGGCGACAAGTGGGAAACGCTAGTGAAACCTGCAAAACGGATGAAAGTCGGTAGTGTTGTATCTTTTGGAGATGGCCGACTCAAAGCAACCGTTGTCGAAGAATTAGAGCAAGGTGGACGTATTATTGAGTTTTCTTACGAAGGAGTATTCCTAGAAGTGTTGGAATCTCTTGGTGAGATGCCATTACCACCGTATATAAAAGAACGTTTAGAAGATAAAGAACGTTACCAAACAGTATATGCAAAAGAAAACGGATCTGCAGCAGCACCAACAGCTGGATTGCACTTTACCGAAGCGTTAATGCAACAAATCCGTGACAAGGGTGTTAATATTGTTCCGGTCACATTGCACGTTGGCCTTGGAACCTTTAGACCCGTTTCGGTGGATTCGCTAGAAGACCATAAGATGCATTCTGAGTATTACAATGTATCAAAAGAAACTGCGGATATGATTGAAGCGACAAAGAAAGCTGGTAAACGAGTGATTGCTGTAGGGACGACTTCGATTCGTACGTTAGAAACAGTCGCAAGAGATAATAACGGGCATGTGGTGCCTGCGAGTGGATGGACAGATATTTTTATCTCACCTGGATATGAGTTTCATGTGGTGGATGCGTTTGTAACGAATTTCCACTTACCAAAATCAACGCTAGTGATGCTTGTCAGCGCTTATCTTGGACGTGAATTCACACTAGAAGCGTATCAGCACGCCATCGAAGAACGTTACCGCTTCTTTAGTTTTGGCGATGCAATGTTTGTGCATAAATAAGAAAAATTGACCGAAGGTCAAATATTGAAGCATAGGGATGTCTTCATGGTAGTGGTAATAGTTGTACCGGCGGGAGCCAAGGTCTCCCGCCTACCGAGCCTCAAAGAACCTCTAGAAAATAAATTTTCAAGAGGCTCTAATTCGCATCGGTTACTGATCACTATTACTCCTACCATAGAATCCCTATGCTTCTTCATTTGCCCTCGGTCTTTTTGTGCTTTTATAGGAAACATTGCCAAAAGAAGGGTAATATTCTTCGTGAGTGCTTACTAGTGTAAATTTACAGGCGATGAAATTGGACCGTGAGAACTTTGCCCTCGGTCTTTTTGTGCTTTATACGAAACATTGCCAAAAGAAGAGTAACATTCCTCGTGAGTGCTTACTAGTGTAAATTTACAGGCGATGGAATTTGGACCGTGCGAACTTTGCCCTCGGTCTTTTGTGCTTTATACGAAACATTGCCAAAAGAAGGGTAATATTCTTCGTGAGTGCTTACTAGTGTAATTTTACAGGCGATGGAATTGGACCGTGCGAACTTTGCCCTCGGTCTTTTTGTGCTTTATACGAAACATTGCCAAAAGAGGAGGGGCATTCTTGGTGTGTGCTTTCTAGTATGAGTTTACGCGCGATAGAATTGAAAAGCGTGAAAACCTGTCTAACTTTGTAGTGATAAAACGAATAAAAAAACAGAAGTTAAGTTTTAAAGCTTAACTTCTGTTTTCATTTGATTTCATGAATACGTGTTGGATGATAAAGATAGCTGCAGTTACGAGCACTCCTACGATTACGGCGCTTTGTACGTTGTAAGGTGTTTGAGAGAGTGCACTTCCTAAATAATAAGTCACTTGGCTAAGTATCAATCCCCATATGATGGTAACAATATATTTCACGGACAACCCTTCTTTCATTTCCCATTATAGTACAAGCTAGATTCTTTTGACAATAGATGGGCTGGAAAACTTTCCAAATGGGAGCATGAAAGGGGAAGATATGCTATAATAAGGCGACAAATATGAGAGGAGGAACCCTATGCCATTTACAACTTTACAAGTATTCAGTAGCTATTCATTACTCAAGAGTACGATTCGTTTAAATGAGTATGTAGAAACTGGAAAATTATTAGGATATAAACAACTTGCCTTAACAGATGATGGAGTTCTACATGGTGCTGTTGAATTTTATGAGCGTTGTATTGCCAATGGAATTCAACCGATTTTAGGATGTACTTTCGAAGTCGCTTGGAAGAGTGATTCCTCTAAAAAAGAAATGGTTATCGTTTATGCAAAAGGCGAGAAGGGGTACGAATCCCTCCTGAAACTCTCAACCCTTTATCAACAAGGATTAACGTGGACTAAGGAAATGACAGAGTGGATTA
>CALHVK010000136.1 GCA_938039195.1 uncultured Carnobacteriaceae bacterium | reverse complement strand
AAAGTAGAAGAGTTAAAAGCTTATTTTGCTTAATATAATGAAGAAATCCAACCTCTAATAAGAGGTTGGATTTTGTTTTTAGTAGAAAATTACCATATATGGTAATTTTCTACTTTTTTTCTATGACATAACAAATCGGAGGGCAGTTGATTTGATTGATGAATTGATATTTTAATACTGACCATTCTTTTTGTGGGAGAGTTGAAATGAGTCCTTCTACAGAATTCTTTTCGTCGAGCCCACCATCATGACCATAGTAGGAAACGATGATTATTTTTCCTTTTTTCTCTAATCGATCTAGTAAAATCTGGATGGCTTCTAGAGTAGAAGAGGGGGTTGTGATGATTTTTTTATCACTTCCTGGTAAATATCCAAGATTAAAAATCGCTAAGCGAACAAAATCTTTTTCATCTAAATAATTCAAAAGTTGGGCATGAGAGTCCAAAATACACGTTACTTTTTCTTCTAAGTCATTGTTTTGTAATAATTGTCTTGTTTGTAAAATAGCTGACTCTTGAATATCAAAAGCAAGAATTTTTGAACCTTTTTCTACATGTTGTGCCAAAAAAAGTGTATCATGTCCATTTCCTGCGGTTGCGTCAATAAAAATCCCATCTTCTAAATTGACAGAAAGAATCATTTCGTGACTAAATTGTTGTGCATTCTTCAAAATAAGCACCTCTTAACTAAAATTTTACATTTTGTTACATAATTTTTACGGATATTAAGAGTATACGACGATTTGCGTGTTCGTGCAACGTTCCCCTACACAAAAGAATTTATCCTACTATAATGAATAACGAATTAGTTTTTAGATGGAGGAAAAAAGGATGACAGAAACAAAACACGAAAGATATTTACGTTTGAAAAAGGAAAAACAAATGAAAGCTTTAAAGGCTGCAAATAAAAACTTACAAAAGACAGTTGCAGTTGTTGGAGCGACTACAGTAGCGGGATTAGTACTTGCGCCAAAATCACATGCGTATACAGTACCTTCAAATCAAGTACAATCACCAGCACAACAATTCTTAAATAAAATTATTCCTGCAGCTCAACAAGCTACAGAAGGAAAAGATGTATATACTTCAGTAATGATCGCACAGGCAGCGTTAGAATCTGCATGGGGAACTAGTGCGTTATCTGCTGAGCCAAACCATAACTTATTTGGTGTAAAAGGAAACTATAACGGTCAATCTGTAAACATGTATACATTAGAAGATGCTGGAGCTCAAAAATACTATGGTATTTACGATAACTTCAGAAAATATCCTTCTTACAAAGAGTCTATGGATGACTATGTAGATAAAATCATCAACGGTATTAAAGGTGCACCATTGTTCTATTCAGGTGCATGGAAGAGCCGTACAAACAGCTATCAAGATGCTACACGTTACTTAACAGGACGTTATGCAACGGATACTGCATACTATGCAAAATTAAACCGTATCATTGAACAATATGGTTTAACAAAATATGACAATGGAGTAGTAACAAAAACAAATAACTCTGTAGTAGCAAGTAATGTAAGCACACAATCTGGAGCTACGGCGGCAAATGGTTACTATACTGTTAAAGCAGGAGATACTTTATATGGAATTAGCCGTAAATTCGGTATGAGTTTATCGCAATTAGTTTCAGTCAATGGAATCTCAGCTTCAAGTCTAATTGTACCTGGACAAACTTTACGTGTTGCTGGTGGGGAAACTACTTCAACAGTAGTGAAAACAACTGCGACAACTTCTCGTACAAGTGGAGGAAACTACCTTGTTCAACCAGGGGATACTTTATATAGTATCGCACGTCGTTCAGGAATGAGTTTAAATTCATTATTAACTCTTAATGGTTTATCTCAATCTTCAGTGATTTATCCTGGACAAAGCTTAACAATTAGTCAATCAGATAGTCGTGTAGCTACAAAATCTAGTTATACTGCTAAACCTCTTGCTTCAGGCGTATCAACTTCAGGTACTTATACAGTACAAGCAGGCGATACATTATATGGAATCGCTCGTCGTTCAGGTATGAGCTTAAACACATTATTAAGCTTAAACGGATTATCACAATCATCAGTTATTCGTCCTGGACAAACGTTAAAACTATCTGGAGCTTCAAACGCTACAGTTGCTTCTCCAGTAAGTTATAAATCTACAGCGTCAAGCGCATCAACTTCAGGAACATACACTGTTAAAGCAGGAGATACTTTATACCGTATTGCTTATAACCACGGTATTTCATTAACGACATTGTTATCAATCAATGGTTTGTCAGAAACAAGTACAATCCTTCCTGGTCAACAATTAGTTGTATCTGGATCAGCAAAGACAACAGCTACTACAACAACTACAACTTCAGCTAAAACAGTAAGCTATTCAACAGGTGCATCAACTCACACTGTTAAAGCTGGTGATACTTTATTCCGTATCGCTAAGAATAATGGATTAACATTGTCCGAGTTAAAAGCTTTAAATGGCTTAACTTCAAACAACATCCGTGTTGGTCAAGTGTTGAAAGTTTCAAAATAATCTGCTAGAATAAGACTCACAAAAGCAGATAGAGGAATAGTAGGTTTCTTTGATAGACGTAGAGAGTGCATGGTTGGTGAAAATGCATCATTTCAATAAACTGAACTCGCCTTTTAGCCGAACTCTGAACGAATAGTAAGAGTTTCCGCCTCGCCAGCGTTACAGGTAAGAAGAGTAAAATATTTAGGTGGTAACACGTATTGCGTCCTATCTGTCAATGACAGGTGGGGCGTTTTTTATTTTGAAAGGAGTGAATCAGATGACATTTAATCATCTAGAAATCGAGCCAAAATGGCAAAAATATTGGAAAGAACACCATACGTTTAAAACAACAGAAGATCCTTCTAAGAAAAAATTCTACGCATTAGATATGTTTCCTTATCCATCTGGTCAAGGACTTCACGTAGGTCACCCAGAAGGATATACTGCAACAGATGCCATTTCTCGTATGAAACGTGCACAAGGGTATAATGTGCTACATCCAATGGGATGGGATGCCTTTGGACTTCCTGCAGAGCAATATGCTCTAGATACAGGAAATGACCCAGCGGAATTCACGAAAGTAAACGTTGCAAACTTCAAACGTCAAATTAATGAATTAGGCTTCAGTTATGACTGGGACCGTGAAATTAATACAACGGATCCTGAATACTACAAGTGGACGCAATGGATTTTCACAAAATTAGTGGAAATGGGACTTGCGTATGAAGCTGAAATTCCAGTGAACTGGTGTCCAGCGCTTGGAACAGTACTAGCTAACGAAGAAGTAATCGATGGAAAGAGTGAACGTGGAGGACATCCTGTTTA
This sequence comes from uncultured Carnobacteriaceae bacterium, assembly GCA_938039195.1. Taxonomy (GTDB): domain Bacteria; phylum Bacillota; class Bacilli; order Lactobacillales; family Aerococcaceae; genus Granulicatella. The sequence continues at coordinate 2,614 of CALHVK010000136.1, read as the reverse complement.
CCGTAAACCAATGAAACAATGGATGCTAAAAATTACTGCTTATGCTGATCGTCTTCTAGAAGATTTGGATGATTTAGATTGGCCAGAAAGCATCAAAGATATGCAAAGAAACTGGATTGGTCGTTCAGAAGGAGCGCAAGTTCGTTTCAATGTAAAAGGAACAGATGAAAGCTTTGAAGTCTTTACAACTCGTCCTGACACTTTATTTGGAGCTACTTATAATGTATTAGCGCCAGAACATGAATTAGTTCAAAAGATTGTCACTCCTGAACAAAAGGAAGCAGTGGATGCATATATTGCTGCAGTTTCTACAAAATCTGACTTAGAACGTACAGAACTTTCTAAAGAAAAAACAGGGGTATTTACTGGAGCATATGCCATTAACCCAGTAAACGGAAAAGAAATTCCAATCTGGATTGCGGACTATGTATTAAGCACTTATGGAACAGGTGCGATTATGGCCGTTCCAGCGCATGATGAACGTGACTATGAATTTGCAAAAGTATTTGGATTAGATATCATTCCAGTGATCGAAGGTGGAAATGTTGAAGAAGAAGCGTACACTGGGGACGGTGTTCATATTCATTCAGATTTCCTTAACGGATTGAATAAAGCTGACGCAATTGCAAAAATGAATGAATGGTTACAAGAACATGGAGTAGGAGAAGCGAAAGTAAGCTATCGTCTTCGTGACTGGTTGTTCTCTCGTCAACGTTACTGGGGTGAACCAATTCCAGTTATTCACTGGGAAGATGGAACTATGACAACTGTACCAGAAAGCGAATTGCCATTAGTATTGCCAAAAACAGATAAAATTCGTCCTAGTGGTACAGGTGAATCACCACTTGCGGCGATTGAAGACTGGTTATATGTAACAGATCCTGTAACAGGGAAGAAAGGTCGTCGTGAAACAAATACAATGCCACAATGGGCAGGAAGCTCATGGTACTTTGTACGTTACATTGATCCACATAACAAAGAAAGAATCGCAGACCCTGAAAAAGTAAAACAATGGTTACCAGTTGATTTGTATATTGGTGGTGCAGAGCATGCCGTACTTCACTTACTATATGCTCGTTTCTGGTATAAAGTGCTATATGATCTAGGCGTTGTTCCAAATAAAGAACCATTCCAAAAACTCTTTAACCAAGGAATGATTCTTGGTGAAGGTAACGAAAAAATGTCTAAATCTAAAGGGAATGTTGTAAACCCTGATGATGTTGTTCGTGAATATGGTGCGGATACATTACGTGTCTATGAAATGTTCATGGGACCACTTGATGCATCAATTGCATGGAGCGAAAAAGGACTTGAGGGTAGCCGTAAGTTCTTAGACCGCTTCTGGAGATTGATGATTGATGATAATGGTAAGATGCGTGACCGTATCACAAAACTAAATGATGGCAAATTGGATAAAGTATACCATCAAACAGTGAAGAAAGTGACAGAAGACTTTGAAGAGTTGCATTTCAATACTGCAATCTCTCAAATGATGATTTTCGTCAACGAAGCATACAAAGCAGATGCATTACCATTTGACTACATGAAAGGTCTTGTACAATTGATTGCACCATTAGCACCACATATGGCTGAAGAAATCTGGAGTAAATTTGGCTTTACAGAATCAATTAGTTATGAACCATGGCCAACTTACGATGAATCTAAATTAGTCGAAGATGAAGTTGAAGTCATTTTCCAAGTGAATGGAAAAATTAAAGCGCGCGTGATGGTTGCAACAGACGCAGATGCTGCTTCGCTTGAGGCACTTGCAAAAGAGCATGATTCAGTGAAATCTGCCATCGAAGGAAAAACAATCCGTAAAGTCATTGCGGTTCCGGGACGCTTAGTAAACATCGTTGCGAACTAATGAAGTTTGAAAGGAAAGTAGAATGATTTATTTTGATAATGCAGCAACAACAAAAATTTATGATGATGCATTAACGAGCTATGTTCAAGTCAGCCAAAAGTTCTTTGGAAATCCATCGAGCTTACACCAATTAGGAGTCGATGCCCATCAAGTGTTGACCAAAGCAAGAGCGCAAGTGGCTAGTTTATTATCAGTTCAACCTGAGGAGATTTTCTTCACCTCAGGCGGAACTGAATCGAATAACTGGGCTATTAAAGGAACAGCTTTTGAGAAGTCTGTATTTGGGAAACATATCATCACCACAAAAATTGAACATCCGTCAGTCATTCAAACCTGCAAGCAGCTAGAGCGTTTCGGGTTTGAAGTGACTTATTTGAACGTCGATTCTAAAGGGATTGTAAGTGTCGAGCAATTGAAAGAGAGCCTTCGTAAAGATACGATTCTAGTAAGTGTGATGGCTGTCAATAATGAAGTGGGAGCAGTTCAACCAATCGCAGAAATTGCACAAGTGTTAGAAGCGTACCCATCGATTCATTTTCATGTGGATGCCGTTCAAGCAGTTGAACGTGTAAGCCAGTTACTAGCCATTGAACGCATTGATTTATTGAGCCTTTCTGCGCATAAATTCCATGGACCAAGAGGTGTTGGAATTCTGTATAAGAAGTCTGGGCGTAAGATTCAAGCTCTCTTAACAGGTGGCGGTCAGGAAAAAGGGGAACGTAGTACGACAGAAAATCTTCCAGGGAT
>CALHVK010000135.1 GCA_938039195.1 uncultured Carnobacteriaceae bacterium | reverse complement strand
CATGTAACTTTTTCAAAGTTTTTTTGAAACTGTTTTATAAGCGAACGTTCGCTCAACAGTGATATTAATTTATCATAACTGAAAATCAATTTCAACCGATATGATTCATTTTTTTAAATCTTTTTCTATTTTCTTAAAAACAGTAACTAAGTCGGATTTCTTCTATATAAATTCATTTCGGTATCTTTACAATTTCAAGGAACGCTCGTATAATTATTGATGTAAGACGCCGAAATAGCTCAGTTGGTAGAGCAACGCACTCGTAACGCGTAGGTCGCAGGTTCGACCCCTGTTTTCGGCATATGAAAAGCACCAAGTAGTTTCGTATTATCAAACTACTCGGTGTTCTTTTTTTATTTTTGTTCCATATTTGTTCCATTTCTGACTCGACTTTTTCTTCTAGAGAATACCCGTAAACTTTTAATTAGCATAGATATATCCTTATGCCACAAGCAGCTACCATATGTATGCTTTGCACCTTGAGTATTTATTAACAGGAACATCACGATGAGGAATTCGAGGATTGGCATTAATCAAAAAAAAGCGATGAAAATTTCTATCGCTTTTTGTCTGTTATTTTTTATTGAATTTATTTAAAATCCACAACAGGATACATGCACCTACAACTGATACTATTACACTATGAAGATTTAAACCTGTAACTTCATATCCACCGAAGAAGTTAAATACTGCTCCTCCGATAAAAGCACCGACAATACCAGTAAAGATATTTGCTACCGCACCCATAGATTCATTTTTATTCATAATAATACTTGCGATCCATCCAGAGAATGCACCAAGTACTAACCAAGATAGAATACCCATTTAATTCACTCCTTTAAATAATAAAAAAGATAGCACGGCATTCAGCCGCACTATCCTTAGTAAATATAATTATACGACTATTTTTCTTCAGATTTAGAATCAATTGCGTCTTTAGCTTTTTCAACTAATTCACTCGCAACGTCTTTAACATCTGAAGCAATTTCTTTAGCCTTTCCAATAGCTTGGTCTAAAAGACCTTCTGCTTTTTTAGAGTCGTCGTTAGTAACTTCTCCTACAACTTCCTTTGCTTTCCCCTTAACTTTATCTGTAAATCCTTTATCTGTCATAATAAATCTCCCTTTCTGTTTGGTATTTACACTTTTAATTATACATTAAAATAATTCAAACACCATTGTATCTGCTTACATTCACAAAAGAACCGTTTTTATCGTTTTTGTTGAAGTTAAAATCGGGGTTTCTTCACAAAGTCGCCTTATATACATCCAGTGAATATTATTTATGTTTATAATGAATAAATCTCAATATGATTTCCTAATATTGTAATTTTTACTGGCAAATCATCAGATTGGTCACCATCAATATCGGATTCTAATTTAGCATCTGATGAGATTCTAATATCTTTTGCTCTAATATATTCAATATTGTCATTCTCAACAATATCACCTTTTAACAAATCTGGAATTAATGATAATTTTGAAATTATAGATGCATTTTTCAAAATTAATATATTTGCATACCCATCTTTGTTTTCTTCAAATATTTTCTTGTCAGCATAATAATTAGAAAGCAAAACTAATACTTGACTAGCTTCTCCTTCGTAACTCCCATTTTCCGTTTCAATTTTAATATTGAATACCTCATCTTTAATGACAGACTTAATTGTATTTATTGCATAAGCTAATACCCCATACTTTGTTTTGTCTTCAATTCCAACGTTATGGATTGCCTCTGGTAAAGAACCGACACTAAAGATATATCCAAAATAGCTCTTATTTGCTTTTCCAATATCTATCGAATTTGTTTTATTAAAATCAAGTTGGTCAATTGCCTCATCAATATCTTGACTAATTTCTAGTAATTTAGTAATTAAATTGCCAGTCCCTCCTGGAATAATCCCTAATTTAGGGATATAGTCCTTTTCAGCAATACCAGAAATCACTTCATTAACAGTTCCATCCCCACCAAAAACAATTACCGCTTCATAATTCTCCTTTGAAGCTTCTTCCGCAAAAGTAGTAGCATCTTTAGCCTTTTCAGTAATCTTCGTTTCAACATAATCAAAATATTCGTTTGCTTTATTTTCTAATTTTTCTTTATAGTCTAACGCCTTTTCTCCTCCAGAAGTTGGATTAATAATTAGCATTGCTTTTTTCATAAAAGTTATCTCCTTATAATCATTCTCAATTTTACTAATCTAGAAATAGATATATTATCTTTTGAGAGGTTTAGGCCATTATAGCATAGGTATTAAATCGTATTATTATCGCACAACTTATTTGTTGATAATTACTTTTGTTCCATATTACTTTTTACCGAAGAAAAGCTCTATTAGCAAAAACCTATTGCAGCGAGACTTTCTCAATATATTTTTTCTATTTTTATCATAACCCCCTGTTTTCGGTATACTTATTATCTTTTCTTCTTTCTTATATATAGAAAAAAACGGTTGAGGATTACTCAACCGTTTTTGTTTGGACTAATTCAATAATTTTTAATACGACGTCGCTGGCTTTTTGCATGCTTTCGAGAGTTACAAATTCATATTGCCCATGAAGGTTCTCTGCTCCAGTAAAAAGGTTTGGAGTTGGAATTCCTTTATAGGTAATAATACATCCATCTGTTCCTCCGCGGAATGGTTGAATGTCTGGCGTAATGCCACATTCTTTATAAGCTGCAATGGCTACTTCAACTGAAGTCATATCGTCTTTTAAGATTTCGTACATATTATAGTACTCATCGTAAATCGTGCATTCGATATGAGGCACATCATATGTCGCATTTTGCGCATCGACGATTTGTTGGAACTGCGCTTTTCTCTCTTCGAATTTCTCCATCGAGTGATCGCGAATAATATATTCCAATTCAACCTTACCGATGTCGCCTGATTGTTTCGATAACATAAAGTAACCTTCGTACCCACTCGTACGTTCAGGCACTTCCTCTTCTGGCATACGTGCAAATAGTTTTGCTGCTTCTGCCAAAGCATTCACCATCACATCTTTAGCTTGCCCTGGGTGAACACTTGTCCCATGAATCGTTACCACTGCACGAGCGGCATTGAACGTTTCATATTCTAACTTCCCTACGACTCCACTATCTAACGTATAGGCAAATTTTGCTGGCATACGCTCCGCTTTGAAACGGTGCGCGCCTTTTCCGATTTCTTCGTCCGGACCAAACGCTAACCAAATATCGCCATGCGGAATTTCTGGATGCGCCATTAAATACAAGCACGCTTCTAATACCGACACGAGCCCTGCCTTATCATCAGCGCCCAGTAATGTCGTTCCATCTGTTGTAATTAACGTTTCACCAATGTAGTTCTTCAAACTTGGGAACTCGCTGACCGTCATTACTAAATTCTTTTCAGAGTTTAATACCACATCTTCTCCGTTATAATTCTCGTGAATTTGCGGATTGATATTTTCAGCATTGAAATCTGCGGTATCGACGTGGGCAATAAACCCAATCGCAGGCACGGTACTTCCTTCTTCTAAGTTACTTGGAAGAAGCGCCACTAAGTAGCTATCCTCTGGATCGAGTTCTACTTTTGTAAAGCCGTACTCCACTAACTCGCTTCGAAGCATTTCTAAAAATTCCCATTGACTCTTTGTCGTAGGAATCGTGGTTGATTTTAAATCACTACGCGTATTGATTTTCGCATATCGAATAAATCGTTCTAACATTGTAGGATACATGTTAATAAGAGTCATCTTCTTTCACTTGGTGGAACTCTAAGTCTGCAATTGTTTCACGACCGAACATTTCAATCGCTACTTTAATTTTTTGTTTTTCGTGGTCAAGTTCTACTACTTTACCGCTCATATCGTTGAAGGCACCTTCTGTAATGATGACGTAGTCTCCAACAGATACGTTTAAATCAACTGGAGCATGAACTTTTTCACCGATACGTCCTAAGATGGCTTCTACTTCTTCTGGTAATAATGGAGATGGTTTTGAACCTGCACCGTGTGATCCAACGAAACCAGTTACGCCTGGAGTGTTACGAACGACATACCATGCTTGGTCTGACATGACCATTTCAACTAATACATAACCAGGGAAAGTTTTTTCAACAGTTGTTTTTGTTTTACCGTCTTTTACTTCCACTTCCTCTTCTTCAGGTGAAATCACGCGGAAGATATTTTCTTCCATACCCATGCTTTGGATACGTGATAATAGATTTGATTTAACTTTGTTTTCATAACCTGAATAAGTGTGCAATACATACCATTCTTTTTCCATTGATACTCCTCCTTGAGTGTTGACAACATTTTTCCATACAAAAAAACCTTCATAAGCGAAGGTTTTTTCAACTGCTCTTAGTATATCACTAATCACTTTAAAGTACTATTATTTTAAAAGGAATGTAATGAGTTGATGAATTCCATAGTCCACTACTGCAAAGAAGCATAGTGCAGCAATCACTGTCATAATTACTGTAATTGTATATTTGTTTACTTCTTTACCTGTTGGCCAAGTAACTTTTTTCATCTCTTTAATTACATTTGATAAAAAACGCATTCCGAATCTCCTCTTCCTTTTATTTTGTTTCGCGATGTAGTGTTTGTTTATTGCAATACTTGCAGAATTTTTTAATTTCTAGACGTTCTACTCGTCGGTTTTGTCCAAGCGTAATCGTGTAGTTTCTTGAACCACATACGCTACAAGCTAACGCCGCTTTTTTCTGAGCCATATTCTCACTACTTTCTATAAATCCATATCTATTTAATCATAAGGAAATGAACCTGCTTTGTCAAGTAGACACTAGTTGAAGAAAAGTACTGCAACGAATAACAACACTGCTTGCAACGAATGAATCATTACCATGTTTTTAATGGCTAAAGCAAAGGTCGTTTTCTTTTCTTGATGAGCTTTGAACTGTTGAATATGTTTATACACAGGTACGCCAACTACTAGTACACCAAGAAGAGTCCAAGGTGCAACACCAAGTAACACAGCAAGTATTATCGCACCAAACGCAACCCCGTAAAGGACTTGATACAGAACTAAAGCTTGTTTCTTTCCAATATAGTAAACCAATGTATAACGGTGGTTAGTAATATCCGTTTCTAAATCACAGATATTATTACTTAACATGATATTGGCAATCGTACAAACAAGTGGTAACGATAATAGGAACACTTTCAATTGAGAAATAATGTCCAGTTGCATCGTTAAAATACTTCCGTCTAACTGTACCCCTGCAAAGACGACCCCTTCTGGCACATTTAAAAATACCGTAATCCAGAAAATTCCAAATCCCATCGTCAATCCTGATAACACTTCCCCAAGAGGCATTCGAGAAATCGGGATTGGTCCAAATGTATAAAACACACCGATGAAGAAACAAATCGCGCCGACAATGAGTAAAAGAATATTCGTGCGCGCTACAAGGATGATTCCAACAACTGTTGCAACTGCAAACAGCCCACCGAAGACTTGCCACGCTTTCTTCACGGTAATGCTACTCGTTCCAATCACATTATGATTATCACGATAATCGGAGTTTTTCGCTTTAACATAGTCCATCAAGTTGTTCATCACGGTTGTTGCCATATCAAAACAAATCATCCCGATAAAGAACAACAGCATATTCAAAGCATTCACTTGTTTAAATAAAACAAACGAATAAAGAAACGCAATTACAAACGGGAACACACTTGCGATTTTCGTACGCAATTCGACTAGTTCGATAAACTCTTTTTTCGTCATTACTCAACAGTCTCCTTTAACTCAAGATTCGTATTTGTTAATTTGAACGTGTCTTTAATCGAATCCGACACATATACTTTTTTATCTTTCGTTACGAAAATGACATCCACTCCGTCGTGACTATTGGCATACTCGATTCCAGCCTTTGGTCCTACAGAGAACATCGATGTTGAAAGAGCATCTCCTTTCGTCGAACTATCCACAATGACAGAAACACCTTCCACATTATTATCATATGGGTATCCTGTTTTCGGATTTAAAATATGGTGATACGTTTGACCATCTACAGTTAAATAACGCTCATAAATCCCAGAAGTCACGATGGTTTTATTTTTTTCTAAAATAGTTCCAAGTGTCGTCCCACGAGAAGCATCCGGATCTTGAATGCCAACATTCCACGCAACACCGTCTCTTGCAGGCGAGCCTCCCATTACAACGATATTCCCGCCGAGGTCAATCACAGCTGTTGTGATTCCTTCTTTTGCAAAGTACTCCCAAACCTTATCGGCGATATACCCTTTGGCGATTCCTCCAAGGTCCAGCTGCATTCCTTTTTTCTTTAAGAAGACGGTTTGTTCCGCATCGTTTAATTCAACGTCTTTATAATTTACAAGTGGTAACACGGCATCGATTTCTTCTTGCGTTGGTTTCTTCGCATCATCGAACCCGATATGCCATAACGCCGTCAATGGTCCAACCGTCACGTCGAAAGCCCCGTCGAACTCTTCACTGTATTTCAATCCAAGTTTGATTAACTCATACACATCCGCACTAACCTTCACTGGCTTTTCTCCAGCAGCTAAGTTGACTTCATCAACTTCAGAACCAGAAGCATTCACGGTAATTCGTTTTTCTAAGTCTTTAATCATTTCTAAGGCACTCGTGATGACTTCTTCAGTATTTGGATGGTAGACCGATAAAGCAACGGCTGTTCCTAATAGGAAGTCTGTTTTCTTCACAGGTGATTTAATAATTTCTCTTGGAGTTTTAATTGATGCGCCTGAAACAGTGTCGGCTTCATTCTTCGGTTGACTTTGGCATGCGGTTAAAACTGTTGTAGACATCACTGCCAAAAGTCCCCATTTCATCCATTTAACTTTCATAGTTCTCTCCTTTGTAAAAATCATTCTTAAATATTGTACCTTATTTCACGAAAAAACGAAACTCGTGACCTTCATCTATCTAACAGTAAAAAAACTCCTGCACAACGTACAGGAGTCGAAATTGTTTATTTAAAATGAATTAGCTTTGTGGAGCTGCTACTTTAATTTCAGCAGTATCCCCTTTTTTAGCTGCTTCGATTAATTTGTTTGCATATTCAACAAATGAAGTGTGCGCATGAGTTGCACCTGCAACAACTTCAACGTCTGAAGGGTTTTGTTTAGCAACTAAACCTTCGTTGTAAGCTTTGAAGTATTCTGCTGGGCCAGTACCCACTTTATCTTTCATTGCTTTTTCGTATTCTGCGTTAGCGGATTTACGTTCACCTTTATCGTTTAAGTTGTCATAATCAGATTTAGTGATTTTGCCACCTTCAACAGTAATCGTGAATTCTACGTGCCATCCGCGTTTGTCAGGTTCTGATACTAATTTGTAAGTACCATCTTTTAAAGCTGCATCAGATTTTTGTGCTGCTGCTTGTGTAGTTGCAGTTTGTGTTGTAGCTGCTTGTGTTGTTTTGTTTGAATCAGTTTTGCTGTTTCCGCCACATGCTGCTAATACAAATGCAGATGATAATAATACTGCTGCTGCAGATAATGATTTTTTGATAGTCATATTCAGACCCATCCTTTTCAATATATTTTAGAATTAATCAATTCTTTACGTTCTATTATAGCATATTTCGGATAAAAGTCTAGCTCCTATCTGTAGAATCGTTTGCTTTTTCACTTGAAAAAATAAAATGAAAATGGCGATTTCTTTTCAGAAAACGCCACGCCTTGTGAATTGTTTCGTTTTATGATTTTCGTTGCAATAACTGCCTTGTGATTTTTAAAAGCATAGACTTCGCATCCGCTTCAGGTAACTTCTCGATTTGATGGAGTGCTTTCATAGTATATTTTGCTGCAAAATCTTTTGCAGTTTCAACGCCTCCTGCTTTTAAGACTAACTTTTGAATCGCTAGTCGGTCTGCTGTTGTTAACTGATTTTTCTTTTCCAATAGTGGAAGCAATTCTTTTTCGCACTTTGGTAAAGAGGAAATCAACGGCATTGTGTAAACCCCTTGCGCCACATCTTCTAACACAGGTTTTCCAAATTCAGAAGAACTCACTTCATAATCAAGAATATCGTCTAGCAATTGAAACGCCATTCCAATCGAATTCCCGATATGTCTTGCGCGCTCTAATTCGCCCATCCCTGAGAAACGTTCCCCCATCATACAACTGAGCATAAAGAGTTGCGCTGTCTTTCCCTCAATTCGCTTCAAGTAATCTTGAATCGTCACATCGGTTTTGTAGCTTTCTTCCATTTGGGACAATTCCCCTTCAACAACACGCATCATGCTGTCAGTTGGGATTTGGATACCTTCTATATCTTGACTATATTTTGAAAGCAACTGATAGCATACTGTCAATAAGTAGTCCCCTGCATAAATCGCCACACGATTTCCAAAACGAGCACTGATTGTCTCTTGCCCTCTTCTCATCTCAGCTTCATCGATGACATCATCATGTAGTAATGTTGCCACATGAAGGAGTTCAAGAGCCGCAGCCACCGCATGGACTTCTTCCTTCGGCCGATTTTCATTCCACATTGAAAATAAAATCAAATAAGCAGGCCGCACCATTTTACCACCGGATTCAAGGACAGCCCAAATAGCCTCACGAATCTTTTCATTTTCAATCGTGATAGCGTCATGCATCCGTGCTTTGACTTGTTTTAATTCTTCATGTAATTCGGGATACTCCATCCACATTGGATGTACGATTGTCATAGTTTTCTCCTTCTAGCCGACCTTCTAAAAAAAGAAGTCGACACAAAATGCCGACTTCATTATAACATATCTTATTTAACGAGTTGGTTTCCTTGTTTATCGAATCCATAAATCGCTTTAGACTTACCATACCACCAGCGACCCGCAGTTCTTTGGAACCATGGAATCACATAGTAGTCAAGACCAAATGCACGACCTGAACCGTTCATTAACGCAATTGCTGCAGGAACAAACCACATATTTACCCAGTAGAACATACCAGATAAGCAGAATGTTGCGACTAAACCGATTGTTACTGCGTTGACGATCCATGTTAAGAAACCAGCCATGATTGCTAAACCGATAGCTAATTCTACGAATGACATCACTTTTTGCATTAAGTGAGCAACTTCAACGTTTGGAATCATGATTTGCATGATTGATGCGAACCAGTCTGGCATTTTTTCTAATACCATCGCTGGTTGTTCACCGTATGAATAGTTGAAACCGAATGAAACGACTTGCGTTGCTGTTTGTGCTGCAGTTTCTGTTGCTCCGCTTGCTGCAGAAACAGTTTCCGCTGCACCACTTGCTGCACTTGTTGCTTCTGTTAACCAAGGGAATGGGAATGCTAAATGATTTCCATCAATCCAGCTATGCGCTCCCCATAAACCGAAGATTTTCTTCAAGCCTTCGATTGTCCACATACCACCGTAGAATAAACGAAGTGGTAAAGACCATAATACGTTACCGTAGCGTGATAAGTGACCACGGAAGATGTTACGACGGTTCTTAATATGGAAGAACTCGTGGAACACGTATTGAATTGCGTAGTATAACGAGAAGATTTCTAAGAAATATTTGATGTTTACGAGGTGTTTCATCAACATTGCGAAGAAACCACTTAAGTGCCATTTGCCCATTAAGAAAGCAACACCATAATGAGAACCGATAGAAACCATGAATCCATCGTATTTACCTTTATAGGCTACTTTTTCCGTGTTATTAATAGAAGCAATAATATTTTTTGCTGCTGTTTTACCAGTTTGTTCAGCGGCTTGTACGATTTGTGGATGTGGAGCATTTCCTTTATCTGGTTCTTCGTAGTAAGCTAAGTCCCCGATTGCAAAAATATCTGTTTCGCCATCGACTAACATATTTTCGTTTACGACTAAACGTCCTGCACGAGCTGCTTTAAATCCAAACACTTCTGCTTCTGTGTTGGCTTTAACCCCAGCTGTCCAGAATAGTGAGTAAGTTGGAATGACTGTGCCATCAGCTAAACGAATGCTATTTTGCTTCACTTCAGAAATTCCGTTTCCTTTAATCACTTTGATGCCGCGTTTCACCATGAAGGCTTCCGCTTTATCTGCATCTTTTGCATCTAACATGTTTAAGATTGTTGGAACTGCTTCGATAATGTATAACTCGAAGTCATCTTTATCTAAATTGTATTCATGTGCTAACACTGGAATCCAGTCCATTAATTCACCGACTAATTCAACCCCAGTAAATCCAGCACCACAAACCGCAAACGTTAATAACGCTTTACGCTTTTGAGGGTCATGTTCTTTCGCCGCTTTTTCTACACAGCTAAGAATATGTTTACGCATTTTCACTGCGTCTTCCATTGACCATAATGTAAATCCATGTTCTTTAACACCTGGAACGCCGAAGTCATTAGCTTCTCCACCCATACCAAGTACTAAATAATCATAAGAGAATTCGCCATGTTTTGTACGAACCACTTTGTTTTCTTTATCAAGACTTGTAACAGTATCTGTTACTAAGTTTACGTTTTTAGAACGTGCGAAGATTTTTTGTAAGTCGTATTGAATCGCATCTGGCTCAACACGTCCCCCAGCCACCTCGTGTAATTCAGTCATGTAAGTTAAGTAAGGATGTTTATCAATTAATGTAATTGTGACATCTTTATTCTTTTTCAACTTATGTGACAACGTCTTTGTAGCGGCTACTCCGGCAAATCCGGCACCGATTACTACAATGTTTGTTTTTGTCATTGCAAATCCTCCTTGAATTTTCTCACTTTAGTAGTATATTCTATTCTACACTTTTTGTCCATTGATTGTCTGTTATTTCACGAACTTTCTCCGACTTTTTGGTCTGAGTATTTTTTGAGTAGTTTTACATGTGTTAATGCATAGTTTGCCGCAATCCCAATGGCTACCCCTGCAAAGATTCCGACGATTGACATCGCAGGTAAATATAAGAGCACGGTCCACGATTTTGCCATCCAGCTTGCGACCATTAATTGGCCGACATTGTGCAAAATTCCACCTGTGGCACTCACACCAATCATGCTGACGCGTTCCTCTCCGAGCTGTTTCACAAGATACATTCCAACAAAGCTCACGAGCGCCCCCATCCCACTATAGAGGAAGGTTGAGAACGTCCCTCCAAGAACAGTCGTCATCAATGTCTTCATCACGACAACCAGAACCACTTCTTTAAACGACAATGTATATAAGCTGATTAGCGTTACAATATTAGCTAACCCAAGCTTTGCACCTGGTGCAAATGTAAAAGGAAATGGAATGGCTTGCTCCAGTAATCCAAGGATAATCCCTTGTGCTGTTAATAATGCGATAAAGACAAGTTTTCTAAGATTGCTATTTTTTTGCATTCCATTCTCCTTTCCTAGTTTCTAAAAGAGGCCGGAAACTCGTCCAGCCTCTTCATTCTATTTTTTACGTCTTACTAATAATTTATTTTTCAAGCTCACGGCTTTTGGTGCCCATGTATGGAATAGTTCAAACCAGAACTTAGAAATTGGCATATCAAATTCACCGATATATTCCACTAACTCTGGATCAAACGATTGCTTGAATCCGTTAATCCCGCCGTGATGTTCTTGGTCTTCAGAAACTCCGAAGAAGTCAAACGAACGGATGCCTTTTTCATCGTAAAGAGTTTGCATAATCCAAGATACAAGCGCCTTATTCGCATTCAAACCACCATCGTCTGTGATGTTTGCCCCGTATAAGTAGTACGCTTTGTCTAAGTACGTTACGACGAACGCTCCGCTGACAACTTTCCCTTCTGGATACTTCTCTAAGTCGCTTTTCACGCGTTCAATTTCTTTTTCGTATTTAGCAATGTTGACTTTCAATGATTCGATTTGCTTTTGTACGTTCTCGATCCGTTTTGGATTGTTTAATGTTTCCAACTGTCCTGTTAACTTATCGAATTCTTTTTGTGCTGTTTCTAAGCGGTTTGTCGCAAATGCTAATTGCACATTGTAGTCCACTTTCGCAAAGTATAAATCCACCATTCCTTTAGGGTGAAGGTGTTGATACATTGTTGTTAAATACTCGATACTACGCGCCACGTATTGATCACGCTCAGCCGTAATCTTATTTAACTCATCATAGATTGGCATATCTTCAAGTGTTCCCTTGTAGCAAACAACCCCTTGTTTCTTCGCCACATTCACTTTATAACGCTCTCTCTTATTGAACGTTTCCACGATGCCTTTCCCTTCGTCTTTCAACGGTAAAATCATTGTTAAACGTGGTTGAATTCCATCAAACCCTAAGTCCATTGGGCGTTCTACAAACCCAGCCGCTAAAATGTTTTTACGGTATTCTTCGTTATTGAATCCACCTTCAACCATTTCGAACTTGTTTGTCCATTCACGCCATTGTAATTCTGGGTCAATCTTTAATCCAAATGCATTTTTAGATTTCAAATACACTTTTAAAGTCGCAAACACAGATTTTAATTGTTCTGCATTTGTATAATCTGTTACGATTCCGCGCGGTGCATACGCTAAATATTGATTCACAGCAGGTAATTTACGGTAAAGAATCATCGCAGCCGCAACAGGTTCATGATTATCGGACATGACAAGAAGTACATCTTTTGTCCATGAACCATCCGCCTTCACTTCGCCCCATTCAGGCGTTTGGAAAACCGTTCTGTTGGCTTGAGTTTCCATAAAAGCATGATACTCTTCTAACGCATTCGACATCTCTTTGATATACATGTGAGCACTCTCTTTCCTTTTTCATTTCCATACCAGTATTACATTTTCAGCAAAATATGTCAAAACTTTAACAAAGAAAAAGCTTTACGTATCAATAGCAGACGGTCTTTTAAAAGCTTTCTCCAGAAGAATAAAAGGGCACATAAAAAGAGCGCACCTTATAAGTGCACTCTTTCGTGATTTTTTAGAATAGTTTCAAGTATTGGTCTAATTCCCATTGAGTTACTTGACTACGGTAAGCAGCCCATTCGAAACGTTTTGCTTCGATGAAGTTATCTAAGATATGGCTACCTAATGCAGATTTTACAGTTTCGTCTGCTTTTAAGTAGTCTACAGCCTCTTGTAATGTTCCTGGTAAATCATCAATCCCTGCTTCTTTGCGTTCGCGAGAAGACATTGAGTAGATGTTACGATCCACTGGAGCAGGAACTTCTAACTTTTCCTTAACCCCTTCAAGTCCAGCCGTTAAAATTGCTGCCATCGCTAAGTATGGGTTTGCCGCTGGGTCCACGCTACGTAATTCGATACGAGTTGAAATTCCACGAGATTCTGGAATACGAATCAGTGGTGAACGGTTACGAGCTGACCATGCGATATATACAGGCGCTTCGTATCCTGGAACTAAACGTTTATATGAGTTTACCGTTGGGTTACATACAGCCGTTAACGCTTTTGCATGTTTCATTACCCCAGCGATAAAGTGACGGCAAGTGTCGCTTAAGCGTTGGTCGCCATTTTCGTCGAAGAACGCATTGTTTCCGTCTTTATCAAATAAAGATAAGTTGAAGTGCATTCCGCTACCAGCAATTCCAAATACTGGTTTTGGCATAAATGTTGCATGCAATCCATGTTTACGCGCAATTGTTTTCACGACTAATTTGAACGTTTGGATGTTATCACAAGCCGCAACCGCATCTGAGTATTTCCAGTCAATTTCGTGTTGTCCTGGTGCTACCTCGTGGTGACTCGCTTCGATATCGAATCCAATCTTTTCTAATTCAAGAACGATTTCGCGACGACATTCTTCCCCAAGGTCGATTGGCGCTAAGTCGAAATAACTTCCTTGGTCGTTTCCTTCAAGCGTTGGTTCGCCTTTTTCGTCCAATTTGAATAAGAAGAACTCTGGCTCTGGTCCTAAGTTGAAGTTTGAGAAACCTAATTCTTTCATTTCGTTTAACACACGTTTTAAGTTTGAACGAGGGTCTCCCGCAAACGGTGTTCCATCTGGTTTGTATACATCACAGATTAAACGTGCGATTGTCCCGTGCTTGCTGCTCCATGGGAACACCACCCAAGTTGAAAGGTCTGGATATAAGTACATATCACTTTCTTCGATACGAACGAATCCTTCAATAGATGAACCGTCAAACATCATCTTATTAGCCAACACTTTGTCTAATTGTGTAATTGGCACTTCCACGTTTTTAATGGTTCCTAGAATATCCGTAAAGATTAATCGTAAGTAACGAACATCTTTCTCTTCTACCTGTCTTCTAATCTCTTCATGTGTAATCATTGGTTTCCTCCTATAAGTTCCATTTTTCTCCGCCAGACAAACGGCTAATATGCATAATTTCGTCGTAGAAAATTCTGCGGACATCCTCATCCGTCAGTGCATCTTTAATGCTTTCTGCTGTAACAGAATTATTGTTTTTATTAAAAATCTTCTGAATCGCCATAATAGTTAACCCATCGGCTAAATAGTCTTTAATTTCTAACAAGCGATCGACATCATTCAAAGAATACATACGGCGGTTCGTCTCAGAACGTTCTGGGATAACCAAGCGCTGTTCTTCATAATAGCGAATTTGTCGTGCAGATAAATCGGTCAGCTTCATCACTGTTCCGATTGGAAAGACGGCTAGTGAACGTCGTAATTCCTTTTCACCCATCTGCCTGCCTCCTTTATAGGGTTATTGTAAACACTGGTCTCATCCTTTGTCAAAATTACTCTTACCTCTTATGTTACATAATATAACATGAAAACGGGGTGTTGTCTCAGTTAAGCTTTCGGTAGCAGAGATAATACCCCGTTTTTTGGTTTGGTGTGCTGTAGTATTTGTTATTTTTTGAGAACTGTTGTTACCTATTCGACTCTTAGTTATCGTCTGCTAATCGAAACCTCTCATCGACATCGTATTTTGGTGGAACCACCCCTTTCTATCTAAACTTCTTTTCAACTTCTTTAATTTTCTTTATTCCATAGTGTTCCACCTCACTTATTAATACACTAATTTCAATTTCATCATTCATTTTCATATTTTGGTGGACTCACCCCTTTCACGATTTCCTAGAAATTCTTATCGGGCTTATCTGCCCCCTGGTCTACCGCCTTGTCCTGGTCTTCCGCCGCCACCAGGGCCACCGCCGACATTAGTTGCTTGTTTAGACGCTGTTGCTGTCGTTGAGTTTGAACCGACTTTAATCGTATATTTTTCGCCCTCTTTAATCTCTGGACTACTAATTAATACTGTTGAGAATGATTTCGAAGCTTTTAGACTTGCGACTGTTTTACCAGACGAGTCGACCACTTCAACAGTTGCCCCAGCCGCTCCTTGAACACTTGCCATTAGGAAAGCTTGGCTAGAGTCGCTACCAAATCCCATTGTCATTCCTCCATTATCGACAAAAAGTACTGTACCACCGTTTAGTTTTGCATTGTTGTCATAGTCAAGAGCTGCGTTAGCTCCGCTTGTTGGACCATTGACAACGACTGTTCCGCCATTAATTTCAATGGATCCGTTAGCATCAAGTCCGTCTCCTTCGGCATCCACGGTTAACGTTCCGCCATCGATGACAATCTTCACGTCACCTGCTTGATCCAAGTTTTTCGCATTTGCGGCTTCGGCTTTCACTGTCTTCGTTTGTTGACCTGGGCGTTGCGCCTCAGATGATTCTAACGTCCAGTCTTTTGCATTCAATCCATCATCAGAAGATTTTACGGTAATCGTTCCGCCGACTTGATGAATCAAGCGAGCCTCAAGACCTTCTACACTCTTTTGTACGTCGATGGTTGCACCTTCGTCGATAAGCATTGTATTCGAAGCATTAATTCCATCATCCCCAGCATTCACTGTGATGTTCGTATTGGTTAAGTAAACATTTCCTAGCAATACATCATCCTCATTGTCTGAGTGAATACCGTCTTCATCGGCTGAT
The DNA here is from genome assembly GCA_938039195.1 of uncultured Carnobacteriaceae bacterium. Taxonomy (GTDB): domain Bacteria; phylum Bacillota; class Bacilli; order Lactobacillales; family Aerococcaceae; genus Granulicatella. Next base: position 1,848 of record CALHVK010000135.1, on the reverse strand, counting down.
AAGTTCAATGTCGCACCCGTTACATTCACGAAGTCGTTGGCTGCTACACCGTGTTTTTTAGCAGTTGTTGTGACTGTCGCATTCACAATGCGAATGCCGTCTTTTGATTTAATCGCGTTACTTGCATTTCCGTTTACCGTTAATGACCCTTTCCCGTTAATCGTCAAGTCGCTATCGGAGTAAATCGCCCCTTTCACCGTTGATGTTGATTCATCGGCCACTTCATTTTTCGTTCCATCGGCTAGTGTTAAAATTACTTTTTTCGCCGTGTCGACCAGTAATGGAGCTTCCGTATTCTTCAATGTCGCATTCTTGAAGACGATTTGTACTTCATCTTCCTTGCCTGCTACGACTTTCAATTGAACCTTCGTCGCTGTTCCTTCGACGATATATGTTCCAGCTTTTGTAATTTCTACCGTACTTCCATTGACGGTTACCCCGTCCCCTGAGACAGTAGCCGTCGTTCCTTGAAGGGAAATTTTCGAAGTCTTACTTTCGTCGTAAGTCGCTGTTAAATCAGACGCTTCAAAATAAGTAGAAGTCCCTGTTGTTGCTGCTGTTGAATTCGTTGATGTCTTTGTTGTTTGAGTGTTTGCATCAGCTTGGCTTAATACGCTTTGTGATCCACACGCTGCCAACCCAAGAGAGATAAATAATGTTGTTGTTAATAACCATTGTCTTTTCTTTTCCATCTCATTTTCCTCGATTCCTTTTCTTGATGGTTTTAGTATACGAGGCGAACTTAAAATGAACTTAAAAGAAAAATGACCCATGGAAAATTTTATCCATGAGTCATTTTGTTATTTCGTTTGTTCTGTAAACCCCAGTATTTCGGCAGCTTTTTTACTTCTAGAGAACGAAGCATCATCGTCTTCGCCTATTAAGTAACTACTCTGAGCAAGGTGTAAAAGTAATAAATTGTCACTGTTCTTTATTGTTGACCACTTCATTTTCTTTAAATCAATTTCAACAGTTGCAATGAGTTTGCCATCTTTTTCTGTCATTGAAGTCACTACTCCATCCATCCCTTTAACAGTGTCAAAGAGCTTTTGGTTCTCTTCGCGAGGCTCCGAATCTGCGGCCGATGCAGTCGATTCGAATTTAAACTTTGTCACAATATCTTTTTCTTTATCATACGTATAAATTAAAGTTCTTTCGAACCCATCTGATTTGTTAGTAAGTATAGCTGTCTCTTGTGAACTACAACCTACTAAAATAAGAATCAAACCTAACCCCATCAAAATTGAAAGTAATTTTTTCATATATCTTCTCCTAGCAATTTTTTATTTCATTATAGGATTCTCTAAAATTTCTGTCAACGCGACAAAAACACCCCAATATCATTGATGATTTTAATCAAAAAAGACTTGAACAAATCACTGTTCAAGTCTTTTCATGTCATTATTTCGTTTGTTCTGTCATTCCGCGTTTTAGTGCACCTTCTTTACTCTTAGAGAATGATACATGATCTCCGTCTTCTATTAAGAAACCACTTTGAAGAAGGCCTGCCAATATTGCATTGTTGCTTTCTTTAATTTCTGACAACTTATATTTCGTTAAGTCGATTTCAACAGTTGAGATGAGTTTGCCATCCTTTTCTGTAACTGAAACCACAACTCCATCCTTCTTAATTTCTCCAGAAAGTTTTTCGTTCTCCTTACGAGCCCTAGTATTTTCAGTTGATGATTTCATTTCAACCTTAAACTTTGTCACGGTATCATTCTTTTTATCATACGTATAAACTAAAATGAATTCCGTAGTACCTGCTTTTTGAGTGAAAGTCGCAGTCTTTTCCGAACTACAACCTACTAAAATAAGAACCAAACCTAATCCCATCAAAATTGAAAG
>CALHVK010000134.1 GCA_938039195.1 uncultured Carnobacteriaceae bacterium | reverse complement strand
AGTCAACAACAGCTGCAACAACAGCAGCTACAACGACAACAGAGTCAACAACAGCTGCGACAACAGCAGCTACAACGACAACAGAGTCAACATCAGCTGCAACTACTACTGCTGCTACAACAACGGCTGTAACAACAGAAGGTTCTACAACAGGTAATACAACTACTGTGGTTGCTCCAACTCCTGGAACAACTACAACTACACCAAGCCCTGAATTACCAAACACTGGTTCAGTTCGTGATGTTTACTGGGTATTATCAGCAATCTTCGCTACAATTGGTGCAATCGTATTTGTAACAAATAAAAAAGCAGAAGAAAAATAATTTAAAATATAACTTTTAGACGAGCAGGTTTTCCTGCTCGTTTTTTTGTGCTTCAGTCGTTAAAAAGGAACATTACATTGTGATCGTTGAATATCGTTCGTGAAAATGTAAAAAATACACGTTTTATAGTTGCTTTTTAAAAATATAAGCAGTAAAATCATAACTATCCTAACAAACGGTTTAAAAATGTACGGTTTTTGACCGAAAATGGTGTTGCATTTATTCTGTCGATTATTTTTAAGGAGGACTTATGAAAACATTAGAAGAACGGATTCTAAAAGATGGCTATGTTTTAGGCGAAAACATCCTTAAAGTCGATTCTTTTCTTACTCACCAAGTGGATTTAAACTTGATGAAAGAGATTGGAAAAGTCTTTGCGGACAAGTTTGCCGCTGAGGGTATTACGAAGGTTGTCACGATTGAAGCGTCTGGAATTGCCCCAGCACTGTATACAGCGGACGCACTTGGGGTTCCAATGATTTTTGCGAAGAAATCAAAGAACATCACGATGAATGAAGGAATCCTCACTGCGGAAGTTTATTCATTTACAAAGCAAGTCACTAATACCGTCTCTATAGCTAGTAAGTATCTTTCTGAAAATGACAAAGTCCTTATCGTCGACGATTTCTTAGCGAATGGACAAGCCGCAAAAGGACTCATCGAGATTGTGGAACAAGCCGGCGCTAAAGTAGAAGCCGTCGGAATTGTCATTGAAAAATCATTCCAAGATGGACGTGGGCTCCTAGAAGAAACAGGCATCCCAGTCTTTTCGCTAGCGCGCTTAGAACGTTTTGAAAATGGACAGGTCGTGTTTAAGGAGGCAGACTTATAATGCAACAACAAGAAAAACACTCAAAAGCGATGGTGCTTGGGCTGCAACATTTATTAGCCATGTACTCTGGTTCAATCCTAGTACCAATGATGATTGGGAGAGCTCTCGGATATAACACTGAACAATTAACGTACTTAGTCTCAACAGATATTTTCATGTGCGGGATTGCTACTTTCTTACAACTCCAATTGCACAAACATTTCGGGATTGGTCTTCCAGTCGTATTAGGGGTGGCCTTCCAATCGGTAGCGCCATTAACGATTATTGGTCAAAGTCACGGTAGTGGTGCGATGTTTGGAGCACTGATCGTATCTGGGATTTTCGTCGTTTTGATTTCCGGTGTCTTCTCGAAACTAGCACGCTTCTTCCCAGCCATTGTTACAGGCTCAGTCATTACGACCATAGGAGTAACGCTCATTCCGGTTGCCATTGGAAATATGGGAGGAAATACTTCTGATCCTACGCCACAAAGTGTAGCATTATCACTAATTACTGTTTTAGTTATTTTATTGGTCAATATCTTTACGAAAGGCTTCTTGAAGTCGATTTCGATTTTAATCGGATTAGTTGTGGGAACTGCACTTGCGACAATGATGGGGTTAGTGAGTTTTGCTCCTGTTGGCGCAGCGCCACTCTTACATGTTCCTACTGCTTTCTATTTTGGAGCTCCAACCTTTGAAGTGACTTCTATCATTATGATGTGTATTATTGCGATGGTTTCAATGGTAGAGTCTACTGGGGTGTACTTGGCGCTGTCTGATATTACAAATGATCCAATTGATGAAACACGTCTTCGTAACGGATACCGCGCAGAAGGGATTGCCGTATTGCTTGGAGGGATTTTTAATACATTCCCATATACTGGATTCTCTCAAAACGTAGGTTTAGTAAAAATGTCAGGAATTAAGACAAGACTTCCAATTTACTACGCAGCAGGATTCCTAGTGTTATTAGGTTTACTTCCAAAATTTGGAGCATTGGCACAAATTATTCCAGACCCTGTTATCGGTGGAGCGATGATTGTACTGTTTGGTTTCGTATCACTTCAAGGGATGCAAATGTTGGCGAAAGTGGACTTTGCGAATAACGAGCACAACTTCCTTATTGCTGCAGTTTCAATTGCGATTGGCGTGGGCTTTAACAATAGCAATCTCTTTAATAGTTTCCCAACAGAATTGAGAATGTTCTTATCAAACGGTATCGTCATGGCCAGCTTACTCGCCGTAATTTTAAATGCGATTCTCAATCGTAAGAAAAAATAAATAAACTCTGTTATCTCCTTTCAAAGAGAAGGTCTCCCCACCTTCTCTTTTTTCTTATTCTCCCTTAAAGTTTCCTTGTCTCCAGCGGGCCGTCTCCCGAAATTGTTCAAAGTATTCATTCAAGCAAAATTTACGAGAAGCCAACTGAAACCATTGTGGAGCGTTAAAAATAAACTCAATTTAGTTTGATCTTTACATAGATGATTTCAAAGAAGCTTGCGGATTTTATAATCGCAGTAACGGGAAATCGCATCGAAGAAGAATTAGGCGGAGTAGGGACGAGTCCCGTACTCCGCCTTTGAAGCTTCGAAGGTGCAAGACCCAGGCTTGCACCGGTGCCCCGTAACAGCGATTATAAAAAGAATCCGCAAGGATTCTAAGAAATCATCAGCACTAACCAAACTCCAGAAGGCCAAAACTGAATCTCAGCACAATTTCACACCCTCCACAATGTTTTCATTTAGTTTTCACTTCTCGTATTTTTTGCGTAGGTATGGTATACTATCCCTATCTTTAAACAATTTCAAGGAGGCTCTTCCCAACATGGCTGAAGACAAGAAAACATTTTACTTAACCACACCGATTTACTATCCAAGTGGCAACTTACACATTGGTCATGCCTATACAACTGTAGCCAGCGATGCAATGATTCGCTATAAAAAACTACAAGGGTTTGACACTTACTTCTTAACAGGAACAGATGAACACGGACAAAAAATCCAAGAAAAAGCGAAAGAAGCAGGCGTTTCTGAAATTGAATTCGTCGATAAAATTATTTTCGGTATTCAAGACCTTTGGAAAAAGCTAGACATCTCTTACGATGACTTTATTCGTACAACACAACCACGCCATACAAAAGCCGTCCAAAAGATTTTCCAAAAATTAGTGGACAATGGCGATATTTACCTTGGTGAATACGAAGGTTGGTATTCAGTATCAGACGAAGAGTACTTCACGGAGTCTCAATTAGTTGAAGTATACCGCGATGCCGAAGGAAATATGATTGGTGGGGTTGCGCCAAGTGGACATGAAGTAGAGCTTGTAAAAGAGGAATCTTACTTCTTCAGAATGAGTAAATACGCAGACCGCTTATTGCAATACTACGAAGAACATCCAGACTTCATCCAACCAGAATCTCGTAAAAATGAGATGATTAATAACTTCATCAAACCAGGCTTAGAAGACTTAGCTGTTTCACGTACATCATTTGACTGGGGAATTCCAGTGCCAAACGATCCAAAACACGTGGTTTACGTATGGATTGATGCGTTATCGAACTACATTACAGCGCTAGGATATGGTAGCGACGATGAAACATTATTCAACCGCTACTGGCCTGCAGATGTGCATTTTATCGGAAAAGAAATCGTTCGTTTCCACACGATTTACTGGCCAATTATGTTAATGGCATTAGATTTACCATTACCGAAGAAAATCTTCGCACACGGCTGGTTATTGATGAAAGACGGTAAAATGTCTAAATCAAAAGGGAACGTGGTAGACCCTAACACATTAATCGAGCGTTACGGCTTAGATGCACTTCGTTACTACTTATTACGTGAAGTGCCATTCGGTTCTGACGGAATTTTCACTCCAGAATCATTCGTAGAACGCATTAACTATGACTTAGCCAACGACTTAGGAAACTTATTAAACCGTACTGTTGCGATGATTAATAAGTATTTCGATGGAACCATTCCTGCACACACTGCACCAGTTTCAACGTTTGACCAAGAATTAGTCGATGCTTCTAAAGCGATGATCGTGGAAGTGGAAGAAGCGATGGAACAAATGCAATTCTCAGTGGCTCTTGCTGCAATCTGGAAATTCGTTTCTCGTACGAATAAATATATCGATGAAACAACTCCATGGGCAGCCGTGAAAGACGAAGCACGCCAAGAAGAATTAGCACGCACAATGAACTACTTAGCAGAAAGCTTACGTATCATTGCTGTTGCCTTACAACCATTCTTAACAGAAACTCCAGGAGAAATCTTGGCACAATTAGGAATTACAGATAGTGCGTTAATGGATTACCCTTCATTACACACATTCGGCGTGATTCCTGAAGGCACTAAAGTAGTTGAAAAAGGACAACCAATCTTCCCACGTTTAGACGTTGAAGAAGAAGTAGCTTACATCCAAGCAAAAATGGGTGGAGCACCAGTCGAAGAAGAAAACACAGACTGGAACCCAGAAGAAGTGGAACTTTCAAGCGAAAAAGAAAGCATCAAATATGACGACTTCGATAAGATTGAATTGAAAGTCGCAGAAGTCATCGAATGTGGACCAGTGGAAGGGGCAGACAAATTGCTTCAATTCCGCTTAGACGCTGGAGATGCGGGCGGTCACCGTCAAATCCTTTCTGGTATCGCAGAATGGTATCCAGATCCAAGTATTTTCGTTGGAAAGAAAGTCGTCATCGTTGCGAACTTGAAACCACGTAAAATGCGTGGACAAATCAGCCAAGGAATGATTCTTTCGGCTGAAAAAGATGGCGTCCTACAAGTGGTGTTTGCACCAGAAGGAATGCCAAACGGGTCAACCGTAGCTTAATTAAATAAAACGAGAGCGCGACCCTTCGAATGCGAAGAAAGGCATTTGAAGGGTTGTTTATTTTAAAGGAGTTAATTATATGAAAAAAGGTCTATTAACAGGGTTACTACTCTTTGGATTTTTCTTTGGAGCAGGGAACCTAATTTTTCCACCAACATTAGGATATCAATCAGCTGAGCAATTTTGGCCAGCAGTAATCGGGTTTATCGTTTCTGGGGTCGGTCTTGCGATTGGAACCCTTTTAATCGGAACGGTCATCAATGGTGGGTTTAAGAAAGAATTGGACGAAAAGATTCATCCAATCTTCTCACTCGCATTTTTAGTGGCATTATACTTATCCATTGGACCATTCTTTGCGATTCCACGTACAGCGACAGTTTCTTACAACATCGGGGTAGCACCGTTTTTACCAGATTCAAAATCAGGACTACTTATTTACGCAGCAATTTACTTTGCGGTAGCTTTCTACTTAGCGTATAACCGTTCATCGCTGTTATCAAGCATCGGTAAAATCTTAACACCGATTTTTGCAGGCTTAATTTTAATCTTAGTAGTCGTTGGCGCGTTTAAATTCGGTCAAACAACACCTGAATTAGCTGGGCAAACAGAATTGACAGCAGCGAAAGCTTTCGGGAATGGCTTTATCGAAGGATATAACACACTAGACGCTTTAGCAGCAGTAGCCTTCTCAGTCGTTGCCGTGAACACGTTAAAAGAGTTCCATTTCAGCTCTAAGAAAGAGTACGAGAAAACAATCATGAGCGTTGGTGTTGTAACTGCGATTGGATTCAGCGTATTGTATATCGGACTTGCTTTCCTTGGAAATCACTTCAACGTGGCAAGCGCATTAGCAAAAGATGCGGAACTAAACGTTGGGTCCTACGTATTAACAATGGCTTCACGCGAGTTATTCGGTACATTCGGACAAGCCTTCCTAGCAGTGATGGTAGTCATTACCTGCTTAACAACAACGGTAGGGTTAATCGTATCTGTTGCGGAATTCTTAGAAGAAAACTTCCCACGCTTCTCTTATAAAGTGTATGCAACAGTAGTAACGTTAATCGGATTTGGAGTAGCGACACTTGGACTACAAACTATTATCAAGTTCTCACTTCCAGTGTTGATGATTTTATATCCAATTACGGTTGTGATTGCGTTCTTCGTTCTAGTGAACAAGAAAGTGGCGTTCTCTAAGAGAGGGATGCAGCTAACAGTGGCGTTGACAACGATTATTTCAACGGTTTCAAGTTTAGCTTCAGCGTTGAAATTAGAAGGATTAGCAAAAGCGTTAGAAATTCTTCCGTTACAAGGGTTGTCACTTGGATGGATGGGACCGGCGATTGTTGGTATTTTAATCGCGCTCATCTTACCGGACAAGATCAAAGGCGAAGCATTCGACTTCGAAGCATTTCAAACAAAATAGTGCATGACTTTACTAGATGATTACTGCGTATCCTTACGGATGTCTTTATAGTAGCGGTAACGTTGCACCGGTTCGAGCCTCTTCGAGTCTCTCACCTTTAAAGCCTCAAAGAGGGCGTACGGATTAAAAATCCTACGCCCTCTTAGCACAGTGGTTGAATGGAATGAGTTTCGCTGTAAACAGCTATCTCATTCCTATTCAACTTTGTGGGGGAAAGAAAACGAAATGCCATAGATGCAAATGTATCTATGGCATTTCTGTCTTTCTCCCTCGTTTTAATGCTTAGCCACGTTACTGCTACTATAGCCCCCGTAAGATACTCCGTAATCATCTATTTAGTTTATGCTTTTTTGAAATGCTTCAAAGTCTTCAAAAAAGGGACGGGCAATTAGACAAAAAGAAACTCCGGCTGGGATTCCAGTCGGAGTTTTTGCATGCTAAAGGGCTTCGATAAAGCGCTCAGAGTGAGTTTGCCACATATCAGGATTGAAACGAGCATTTTCGGGATTGAGAATCATGTGGTAGAGTCGGACCGTGCTTCCGTCTTTGACCTCATAGGAGTACTCGTATAAAAATCCAATCCGTTTGGCGAAGTCGCAAGAGTCTGTGTGCGTACTTTCTACTTTTAAATAGAGCTCTGAGATACCCTGCTCAATAAGGTACGGATGTAATAATTGAAAGGCTTCAATTAAAATGTCACGATGCCAATATTCTTCGAGCAGCGCGAAATCCATTAGATGACTTTTGTCTGTGGAGACTTTCATAAAGCCAATTGGCAGGTCGTAATTCTTCATTTCAATGATAAAAAAGTACGGATCGTTGTCCATTAGGTGTGTATAAAAGTTCTCTGCATTTAAATGAGACGTTGCAGATACCCATGGAAGATTAGACGTTGCTAGAGGGTCCGTTAGCAAAGCCTTTACAATCTCCATGTCAGTTTCGTGAAAGGGCCTTAGAGAGATACGTTGTGATGCTAGTGTAGGTACGTTCATAATCGCTACCCCCTTTCTCTACTTGCATTATAGTTCTAAAAAATAGGAAAGTAAAGAGGAAGAATTGCGTTTACAACAATAATGAAAAGGGTTCCGAAAATCTATGCAAAAATAAGAAAAAATCCTATTTTTATGATAGAAGCTGTCAAATCCTGGTGGCATTTTTTATAGTGACTTTTGTCATGGTGAGTCGTGACGGACGGGCCTACTGAGTGACCTTTGTTTTTGTTAAAGTAGAATCATCAAGAACAACACATGGAGGCAAACATGATTACAGTAGAAAAAATTACAAAGCGTTTTGGAAACAAGACAGCATTAAACCAAATTCAATTTAACGTCGATAAAGGAGAAATCTTCGGATTCTTAGGACCAAGTGGAGCAGGGAAAACAACCCTCATCAATATCCTAACCGGCCAACTAAAAGCCGATGAAGGAAAGACACAGCTCCTCGGAAAAGACACAAAGGACCTTACTCCTGAAGACTTAACACGTATCGGACTTGTAGGAGATTCAAGTGGCTACTACGAGAAATTAAGTCTCGAGAAGAACTTAATCGTCTATGCGAAGATTTACGGATTACCAAATAGCCGCGTCGATGAAGTACTCGAACAAGTGGGACTACTTGAAAGTAAGAAGACAATCGCGGAAAAACTTTCAACAGGGATGCGTCAACGGATGTTTCTAGCAAGAGCGTTGCTAAACAGACCAGAGTTACTCTTCCTAGATGAACCGACGAGTGGGTTAGACCCAATGACTTCTAAGAAGATTCACCGCCTATTGGAAGAACTAAAAGCTGCGGGAACAACGATTTTCCTAACGACACACGACATGGTCGAAGCCACAGAGATGTGTGATCGCATTTCCCTACTAAACCAAGGGGACCTAGTGGAAATCGGAACACCACGAGATATTATTCAAAAATATAACAAAGAAAAACGAGTGAAAGTGACCTTCACAGACCACAGCGTAAAAGTGATGGCGTTTGAAGAGTTAAAAGACCAAGACATGACGCGAGTGGAGCTCATTCACTCAATGGAACCAACGTTAGAAGACATCTTTATTCAATTGACAGGAGAGAAATTAAATGATTAAAAGAATTAGCGCCTTAATTTGGCTACGTACACAAATGATTTTAAGCAATGGAGCAATGTTATTCCAAATCGTATTCCCATACGGAATGTTATTGGCATACGACCATTTCATGAACAAAGACGGCAACCCACAAACAGCCGTACAAATCCTATTCATGATGATTCCGCTAGCGCTTAGCTTGTCTGTCGGAAATATGATTACAATAATGCTTGCGGAAGAAAAAGAAAAGAAAAACTTGAAAACACTCTTCTTAAGCGGTATTCACTCAGTAGAATACTTAATCTCAATCTTATTCTACCCAGTCGTGTTAGCAGTGATTACGATTGTAAGCTTCCCAATGATTGTTAAAGCGGATCTTTCAGGTCGTTGGATGGAATATGGTGCCATCGTTGCGAGTGTGGCCATCTGTGTGATTTTACTCAACTTATTAGTGGGTGCTTTGACAGATACGCAAGCAAAAGCGCAAGTAAATGGTGTGATTCCGATGATGGGGATTGCGTTCTTACCGATGTTCTCAATGTTGAGCGATGCGGTGTCAAAAGTGACACACTATACATTCATGGGGAATTTCGTGGATTTCTTTACCAAAAACGATTTCGCCTTAACTGCCCAAAGCTTCATCGTCCCTGGTTTATGGATTGTGGTGCTACTAGTCTTAAACTTCTTCTTCTTAAAACCTAAAGCGAAAAATTAAAATAATGAGTGCTACTGGATTACTGCGAATCCTTACGGATTCTTTTATAAAAGCTATAACGGGGCACCGGTTCGAATTTTTGAAATTAAACTAACAATATAGGCTTCACCTATCAGTATGACTGATAGGTGAAGTTTTTTGTGCTGTAGAAAAATTCTGAATATAATTGTCTAATTTTCCAAAAGTTTACATGTATGGATAGTATGATTAAATAAACAGCACAATTTTACCAGCAGTTTTAAGTGGAGAAATTGGGCCCAAACGATATTCATTTCTATTTTTTTCTATTTTATAATGGTTTTAGAAAGGAGAAGTAATGATTGATTTAAAAGCACTTATAATATTAATGACGTTGAAGGACTATCAAGAATTATCCTTGTATGAACTTTCAGTAAAAGTTGGACTCTCTATTAAAGAAGTAAAAGAGGCTCTCGATTATTTAGTTTCATATTTGGAAAAAAAGAATATAAGTCTAAAATGTTCAAAAGGAAAATATTTTCTTGAAAATAATGAACAGCATCAGCAACTGACGGATGTGATTCAATCTAAAGAATTAGTTTTACCCAAAACAACAAGACTAGCATTGATTTATTTGTATACTTTTTGCCGGATGGAATATATTTCCAACAGTCATTACCAAGACTTCTTAAAGGTAAGTAAAAATACAACCTTATCTGATATTCAATGGTTAAGAAAATTATTGACAAAGAATGATTTGGAATTAGGATATACTCGTGCAAAAGGCTATACCTTAATTGGAGATGAATGGAAAAAACACCAACTTGCTTTTAAGATGGTCGGTGAACTCTTGAATTCACCTATCGGTCTTTGGGGGCTAGATTATGTGTTATCAAGTTGGAATCACAATATTCGATATGTAATTATTGAGCAGATTGTAAAAGATTACTACAATCATCTTCAATTAACTCCTATCGAAGATCAATTAAAAGAATGTATCTATGATATTGTTTTCGTGCTTTGTAGATATCAAAGAAATGTGAATCATGTTGAATTTTCTCAAACGATAGTCTCTCCAGCTATTGAAGTGTTATCAAAAATTTTACTAGAAACAATTGATAATTTAGGGTTAGTCGAAACTAGATTTACAAAAACAGATCGGCAGTATTTGTCAATATTACTTTCCAGCTGTTTTGAGGGCGAAGTTGATTCAAATTTTGAGTATTTTAATGAACTAACAGAAAAAATTATCCATAAAATGGAAGAAGTATCACTTCTTCACTTTAGTGAGAAAGTAGATCTAAAGAAAAATTTAAAGAAGCATCTAATTCCAGCGTATTATCGATTGAAATTTGGGATTCCTAGTACGAATGATTATACGCAAACCATAAAAGAAAATTATCCTGATTTATTTGAATTGGTTAAAAGTTCCCTAACACCGCTGGAAGAAGTTGTTGGAAGAATGATACCAGAAAGTGAGACCGCTTACTTTGTGGCTCATTTTGGAGGCTATCTAAAGGCGGAACAAAATAATAAAGGTTTGAAATACAAAGCCGTGATTATTTGTCCAAACGGTGTAAGTTCTTCTTTAATTATTAAAGAAAATTTATCCTCTTTATTCCCTCAAATTGAGTTTGTCAGAAATATTAAAATTGAAGATTTAGATGATAACGCTACGAAAGAATTTGACATGATTTTTTCTACAGTGAAATTAAATATAACAAAGCCAAATTACTTAGTATCGGTGATTTCTTCAGAAGAGCAAAATATTCATCTAGTAAATCTAGTAAAGAAGGATTTTCCAGACCTAAGTTTGAAGGATGCAGCAGTTGAGGAATTACTAGCAATTATAGGAAAGTATGCGATGGTGACCAATGAGTTGGGCCTAAGTTTTGCTTTGCAAAAATATATAAATCAAAAGATAAGTAGAAAGGAGAATTTACCATTGTTAGAAGATTTAATTACAAAAGAGAATTATCAATATAGTACAGAGAAGTTAGATTGGAAAGATGCAATACGGTTAGCTGCCTCTCCGTTATTAAAAGCTAATAAAATCACTTTAAATTATCCAGAAGCAATGATTCAAAAGGTTGAAGAATTTGGTCCATTTATTAATTTAGGAAAAGGTATTGCTATTCCACATGCACGTCCTGAAGATGGGGTTAATGAAGTAGGTATGTCCATGCTTGTTCTTGAGAAGCCGACGTATTTACTAAATGATCCTAATCAGGAAATCAGACTACTTATTTGTATCGCTGCAGTTGATAATGAGACACATTTAAAAGCCTTGGCGCATTTGACAACAATCTTAAGAGATAATGATAGTGTTCAAGCTTTATTGTCTTCAAAAAAATATGATGAAATCAAAAATATTATTAAACAGGAGGTATAAATTATGTTAAGAATTGGAACAGCTTGTGGGTCAGGTTTAGGTTCAAGTTTTATGGTTCAAATGAATATTGAATCTATCCTAAAGGATTTAGGAGTAACTGATGTAGAAGTAGAACACTATGATTTAGGGGGTGCAAATCCAAGCGAAGCAGATATTTGGATAGTTGGACGAGATCTCGAAGATTCAGCAGGTCATTTAGGAGATGTACGGATTTTAAATAGCATTATTGATATGGATGAGCTGAGAACGTTGATTACGGCAATTTGCGAAGAAAAAAATCTTATCTAGGAGGAGAGAAAAATGAAATTTATTTTAGATATTGTTAGTACTCCAGCAATTTTGGTAGCTTTAATTGCTATTATCGGGTTAATTTTACAAAAGAAAACATTACCGGATATTATGAAGGGTGGTATTAAAACATTTGTAGGTTTCTTAGTTGTTTCTGGCGGGGCTGGAATTATCCTAAACTCTTTAAATCCTTTTGGAAAAATGTTCGAACAAGCGTTTCATCTTTCGGGTGTAGTTCCTAATAATGAAGCAATCGTAGCTGTTGCTTTAACTAAGTATGGTTCATCAACTGCTATGATTATGTTTGCAGGAATGATTTTCAATATTCTAATCGCACGTTTTACAAAATTTAAATATATTTTCTTAACAGGACATCATACATTATATATGGCATGTATGATTGCAGTTATTTTAACTGTAGCTGGATTTACAAATGTTCCTTTAATTTTACTCGGCGGACTTGCTTTAGGACTTATCATGAGTATTTCGCCAGCATTTGTTCAAAAATATATGATTCTATTGACTGGAAATGACAAGGTAGCATTAGGTCACTTTAGCGCACTAGGATACTGGTTAAGTGGTTTTGTAGGAGGATTAGTAGGGGATCGATCTAAATCAACAGAAGATATTCATTTCCCTAAGAGTCTCGCATTTTTACGTGACAGCACTGTAAGTATTACAATCTCGATGACTATTATTTATGTAATTGTAGCGCTTTTTGCAGGATCAACTTTTATTGAAACTGAATTAAGTAGCGGAACAAGTAGTCTTGTTTATGCGTTACAATTAGCCGGTCAATTTGCTGCAGGGGTATTCGTCATCTTAGCTGGAGTTCGTCTCATCTTAGGTGAAATTGTACCAGCGTTCAAAGGGATTTCTGAACGTCTTGTTCCAAATTCAAAACCTGCTTTGGACTGCCCAATTGTATATCCATATGCACCAAATGCTGTTCTAATTGGTTTTATCTCAAGTTTCGTTGGTGGCTTAGTAAGTATGGTCATTATGATTTTTACTGGATCAGTAGTCATTCTTCCAGGTGTTGTTCCTCATTTCTTCTGTGGAGCAACTGCGGGTGTTATTGGTAATGCTTCAGGTGGTGTACGTGGAGCTACAATAGGAGCTTTCTGCCAAGGCGTGCTTATTAGTTTCTTACCAGTATTCTTAATGCCTGTATTAGGAGGACTTGGCTTTGAAGGGTCAACATTCTCAGATGCAGACTTTGGTTTAACAGGTATTATTCTAGGAATGCTTAATAAATTTGGATCTCAAACAGGAATTATCATTGGACTTCTAGCGATCTTAGTAGGAATTGTTGTTTTCTCATTTGTTAAGAAAACAGAAACTAAGGAGGGTTAATCATGACGTTGGAAGAAAGCAAACTTCATGAACTTAACCAATTCGCAAAAAAAATCAGATTAAATACATTAGAATGTTTAAATCATTTAGGATTTGGACATTATGGTGGGAGCCTCTCAGTAGTAGAGGCTTTAGCCGTATTATATGGTGAAATAATGCCGATGACACCAGATATATTTAAAGAGACAGAGCGGGATTATTTCGTACTCTCAAAAGGACATGCTGGACCCGCATTATATAGCACATTATATCTCAAAGGTTTTTTTGATAAAGATTTTCTATTTTCACTGAATACCAATGGGACACATCTTCCATCTCATCCAGATAGAAATTTAACCCCTGGTGTGGATATGACAACAGGTTCCCTAGGACAAGGGATTAGTGTTGCAACAGGGATAGCATATGGACAAAAAGTAAAGAGCCTCTCAAATTATACGTATACAATCGTAGGAGATGGAGAGCTAAATGAAGGACAGTGCTGGGAAGCTATCCAATTTGCTGCGCATCAACAATTAGATAATCTTATTGTTTTTGTAGATGATAATAAGAAACAATTAGATGGACGAACTTGTGAGATTTGTCAAACTTTCGATTTTGTTGAGAAATTCAAAGCATTTGGTTTCGAAGCAATCCGCGTTGATGGTAGAGATATCCAGAGTATTTACGATGGAATTCTTCAAATGCAACAATCAACATCAACATCACCTAAATGTATAGTATTAGATACTGTAAAAGGACAAGGAGTACCAGAAATAGAGGAATTTGAGTCGAATCATCATATAAGGCCAACTTCAGAGCAACGGGACATTCTTGAAAATGCAGTGAAACAACTTAAGGAAGAATTGGAGGGTATTCGTAATGAGAGAAGCTAAAGAGTTAAGATTAGTCTATCGAGATTTCTTATTAGAAGCGAATAGTGAATACCCGGAATTAGTCGCGTTAGAGGCAGATTTATCAAGTTCAATGTCGACAAATAAATTAGGAGAGATCTTTGGAAAAAGATATATAAATGTCGGTATTATGGAAGCTGAAATGGTAGGAGTTGCTGCAGGACTATCCATTCTTGGCTTTAAGCCATATTTACATACCTTCGGACCTTTTGCGACACGAAGAGTATTTGATCAGGTATTTCTTTCCTTAGGGTATTCTCGATTAAGTGCCACAATTATAGGCTCAGATGCTGGAGTTACTGCTGAGATGAATGGTGGGACACATATGCCGTTTGAGGAACTGGGGTTAATGAGATTAATCCCTAACATCACAATTTTTGAGGTATCTGATGACATACAGTTTGAAGCAGTATTGAAGCAAACGTTGGAAATTGAAGGGCTTAAATATATTCGAACGATTCGAAAAGCACCTGAGGTAGTGTATGAAGGCGGAGAAGATTTCTCAAAAGGATTCATTGAATTAAAGACAGGAAGAGATTTAACTATTTTTGCTTCAGGGATTATGGTTGCGCCATGTTTAAGAGTGGCTAGAGAACTTGAAGCAACTGGGGTGAATGTGGCAGTTGTTGACTTGTTTAGAATTAAACCTCTTCCAGACGAAATCAATACGATGTACTCTGGAACACCAATTTTGACAGTTGAAAACCATAATGAAATTGGTGGGATTGGAAGTGCACTCTGTGAGTTATTTGCAACGGATAATACAACAGCTGTTCATCGCCTTGGAGTTCACGAAAAATTTGGACAAGTAGGAAAAGTACCGTATCTTCTCGCTCAGTATGGGATAGATGAGAAGAGTATAAAAGAAAAAATTCTTTCCATTATTGAAAAATAAGTAGACTTGTGAGTACAAAATTATCATATATGATAATTTTTAACAGCAGCTACATTTAGCTACTCTGACACTTGTTGGAGTAGCCTTTTTATTTCCACTAAAAGACGGTATAATAAACGTGATAAACTCTGGAGGAACAGTAATGAAGAAAAACGAATTTTATACAGTAACAATCGAGGATTTAACGCATGAAGGTCTTGGGGTCGGGAAGGTGGATGGATTCCCGCTATTTATCGAAAATAGTATTCCCGGAGAAGTCGTTCGTGTGAAGACGATGAAGATTGGAAAAAGTTATGGCTACGCGCGTGTGGAGGAGTGGCTGGAAGTGAGCCCGAATCGTGTGGACGTAAAAGACGCCCTTGGAACACGTGTGGGAACAATGCCGCTGCAACATATGACTTATGAAAGCCAGCTGGCCTTCAAGCAGCAACAAGTGAAAAATGTAATGACGAAAATCGCGAAGATGCCAGAACTAGAAGTGCGTCATACTCTTGGAATGGAGAATGCACTGGGCTACCGAAACAAGGCGCAAATTCCAGTGCGTACGGTAGACGGC
Organism: uncultured Carnobacteriaceae bacterium; assembly: GCA_938039195.1. Taxonomy (GTDB): domain Bacteria; phylum Bacillota; class Bacilli; order Lactobacillales; family Aerococcaceae; genus Granulicatella. The sequence goes on along the minus strand of CALHVK010000134.1, from coordinate 2,312 downwards.
AAGTTAACAACAGGATTCTTCAAGAAGAACTCGCATGACTTAATTCCGATGGAAGACTTCCATATTCAAGACCCTGAAATCGACCGCTTGATTGTGGCTGTTCGTGATATTTTAAGAAAGTATCCAGTGGTGGCGTATGATGAAGCCAACAATACTGGCGACTTGAAGCATATTATCGTGCGACGAGGACTGCGTACGAAGCAAGTGATGATTATTTTCGTGACGAGAACAAAGGTGTTGCCACAAGCTGAGGCGATTGTAAGAGACATTACAGCAGCGCATCCGGAAGTGGTGTCTATCGTGCAAAATATCCAACCGAAGCCAACGAATGTCATCATGGGACGTGAGACAAAGGTGCTATTCGGGGAAGATGTGTACGAAGAAAAGCTGTTCGAATTCACGTTCAAGATTAGCGCGCGTTCGTTCTTCCAAGTGAACACCGTGCAAACCGAAGTACTTTATCAACAGGCGATTGACGCTGCGGACTTGAAGGGCGGCGAGACGGTCGTGGATGCGTATTGCGGAATCGGGACGATGAGCTTGGCCTTTGCCCGCGATGCGAAGAAAGTCTATGCCATGGAAATCGTGGATGATGCGATTGTGATGGCGAAGGAAAATACGAAATTGAATGGCGTGACAAATGTGCACTTTGAAACGGGTGCGGCCGAGAAAATTATGCCGCGCTGGAAGGAAGAAGGCATCCAGCCAGATGTCATTGTGGTGGATCCACCGCGCAAAGGGCTCGACCTTGCCTTTATCGAAGCAGCGTGTGAAACTAGCCCAGAACGTATCGTGTATGTGAGCTGTAACCCAGCAACACTCGCTCGTGACCTTGTACACTTTAAGGAACGTGGCTACGAGGCACAATACGTGCAACCCGTGGATATGTTCCCGATGACTGCGCATGTCGAGTGTGTGGCGCTGCTTGTGCGAGCTGGGTCATCAACGAAGTAAAAATTAAGTATATTGATATTTCCAGCACCAGATGGAGGGAAAATGATGCATCATATTGAGATTTATGTAAGTAATTTAGATAAAACCAAGAAATTCTATTCTTGGCTACTTTGCATTTTAGGTTTTGAGTTGTTTCAAGAATGGAAAGACGGATTTTCCTATAAAAAGGACGAATTTTATATTGTTTTTGTACAGACAAAAGAAAAGTATCTTGATAACGGATACAATAGATGTAATATAGGCTTAAATCACCTTGCTTTTCGTTGTCAAACTAAGGATAAAATCGATCAAATTAGGAAGAATCTTATTCAGAGAAATATAGTTTTGCTTTATGATGATAAATATCCATATGCCGGTGGTGCAGAACATTATGCAGTCTATTTTGAAGATCCGGATAGGATTAAAATAGAAATTTGCTTAGATTAACTTAAAAATTGTCAGTAATGATGAGAAATGGTAAATTTCAGTTTGTAGCTATGTGTCCAGATACAGAAAGATTCACTTGGCATACTTAAAGTGCACTTATTTCATGTTGAGAGGATATCATTACTTGTATGTTCTTAGACAGGAGGATAAAACAATGAAGTTTTTGGAAATTAATCCTATTTCGGCAAAAAAAAGAATGACTGAACTACTATTTGATTATCTTTTAATCATAACTTACTTGGGTATTTTGTTTCTTTGCGCTATAACTTTTTACTACATTGTTTTTAATGGTGTGCCAATGCAAACAGAATTGCAGGCGCAGACTCTTACATTTTTTATCAGTGTTCTGCCAATCATGCTTTATTTCACATTTTCGGATTATGCAAAAAATGGAAGTTTTGGGAAATCAAAAGCAGGGCTTCGTCTGGTCTATCAAAATAAAACGATTCAGGCTAGCTTAATTAGAAATCTCATCAAATTTTTACCTTGGCAATTAGGGCATATGGGAACTATTCATGGAGTCTATAGCGATTTTGACCTAATATCCATTATCCTGTCGTCTTTAGCAACTTTACTTGCACTGTTGTTACTGGCGATGGCAATTTTTAGGAAAGATAAAAGGCATCTAGGAGATTTGCTAGCTCATACACAGGTCCAGCTAGAGGGTGACAATAAGTGATTTATCTTAATCGTTTAAAAAAAGTGAATGAAAGTGCTGTAATAGACTATCCTAACCAATTCGAAAAGGTTTTTGAAAATCTAGATAGCAAAGAAGACGTTGAAGTATATTTATAATGGATATTTTTAAAGGAGGATATTTATGTTAGGAGCAATAGTTGGAGATGTTGTTGGGTCTGTTTATGAATGGAATAATATTAAAACAAAAGACTTTCCATTTGGCACTGACCCCCGTAAATGAGAATTAAATAAAA
>CALHVK010000133.1 GCA_938039195.1 uncultured Carnobacteriaceae bacterium | reverse complement strand
CGATGGTTCAGGTGTTGGTACAACAGGTGCCGTATACTTGTTTTTAAACGTTGTATCCGCGTCATAAGTGACTGTCGCAACATATTCCTTATCTTCTTGTTTCACTTCGACAGAAACATTTTTTACGCTCTTATCGTAAGTAATTTGTGCATCATCGCCACTTACCTCTACAACTGTGAATTTGTATGTTCCAGCTTTTTCAAACTCTACATCTTTAAACGTAATAGTTCCATCAGCTACATTTCGAGCCGTTTGGACAACATTTCCCTTTTCATCTAATAGATTAAATGTGAATTCTCCATCTACTAAATCACGACCTTCTAATTCCTTCTTGAATGTTAGGTCTTGCTTAACTCCTGAAAGAATACGGTTCGTAATAGTTGAGGTTATTCCTTCTGTTACTACTTCGTAAGTATATCCTTCTGGAATATCCGTTTCTTCAACAGTGTACTCATAGACCACTCCATTTTTAGACTCAGGTAAATCTTGGAAAGTATGTTTCCACTTATTCGCCTCTGACAATTCTATTTCTTGTCCGTAATTTTTACCATTTTGTTTCAATTGAACTTTAATGGCTTTACGTAAGCCGAGTTTATTGTCATTATCTTCCCATTCTTTTTTAACAGTGTGAGTTGTCGTCTTACGAGTGTTTGTGATGGTAAATCCTTCTTTTTGAATAGCTTTACCAGTAATCACAGTATCGTAATCTTTTCCATAGTTGTCATCGATCACTTCTTTTACTTGGTAATTCGTTACTGTTGGATCAAGTGTTTTACCATCAATAGTCAGTTTAAAGACACCTTTCCACTCATTGGCATCATTTAAGACCATTGTTGCAAGAACAACATTTGGATTACTTGCACGACTTAGTTCCACTTTAATACTTGAAATAGAAGCATCTTTTTCTCCATTCCAAATTTTGGCAACTGGAATGTATTGTGGCAATTGGTTTTTAACAGCATTAGTTTCACCAAACACTGTTGGATTTTCAGCATCACGGTTTGTATAGAATACGTTCGTTGCTGTTAATGTATCTGTTGCACCATCTGTGTATTCTGGAGTTTTCATTTCCACTTGGAAGTTTACGATTTCTCCTGGAACAATCTTTTCTCCCTTATTCAATACAATCTTGATGGCAGTAACTTTTGTAAAATCAGATACTTGATCTGCTGTGACCCATCCACTAGCTTGCGTTGCATCATATGGAGATGCTGGTAATGTCGTTGAAGTATGATAGTAAACCGTATATTTACTTTCAACTTCTAATGCTTTTGTTAAAACTGGAGTGAAACCAGAACCATTCGCATCACCTGCATAAGGAAGACGATCATACAACGTAAATGTTTCGATATCGTACGTACTATAGTTCTTCGTTTGTAACTGATATTTATAGTCTTGACCATAGTTTTGTTGAACTAACTCTTGTTTCCAACTACCATCAGTTGCCGAAATAAATTTCTCAGAACGAATTTCAGTTGGTAAGTTTACAATCGTTGGAACTTTTGCACCAACAACTTGTGTAGGAACTTTTCCGTCTGGTGTCTTAATCTTAAACACATTATCTAACATCGTTTGAGACGTTACATTACTTGCTAATGGAGAGAATTCTTTAGCAACTAAGAACACATGATTATCTGTATTTTTCTTATAATCATCCGCAGTTTGCACTGCTGTTGGCATTGCCTCTTTCGTAATTGTTGCTGAAACAATTGCTGTAAAGTCACGACCAATCGTTTTGTCATTGTAGAAATCAAGATCTTTTAGCTCAAATATTACCGCTTGACGACCGCTGCCATTGTAATTTTCAACGACTCTTGGTTCACCCTTCACCATGTTTCTATGCTCTTTTTTATCAATATAGTACCCTTCATACTTAATTCCTTCAGGTAAGACATCAATCACTTGAGCTCCATTTACACGACGGTTGACTGATAAGTTACTAAAATCTGCAGTAACACTATATTCAACAACTTCTCCTAAATCACCTGTAGGATTTGAACGAGTCATCTTAGAAATACGAATTTCTTCTTCCTTCACTCTTACATCTTCATATGAAGTACTCTTGTTTGTAGAGAACTTTCCGTCTTCTCCATAGCCATCCACTAAACCTTCAGCATGCATACTATTATTGTATCTAACAGGATCTTTACGCTCAGTTTCGTCAAATGGATTTAACAATTTCGTTTGGATAAATGTAGATGTAATCTCTCCTGCTTGAAGAGTTTTACCATCTTGAAGCTTGATTTTTATACTGTCGTAAGTACGAGTTACTTTTTGATAGGCATCTTTCTTTAAAGTTCCAGCATAAATTTGTTTTGCTTGATCTGAGACTTTATTATAGGCATCTTCGTCTACAATTACTAATTGTTTTGTCCCTTTAGCAATGCTTCCTAATTTCACTTCAGTTCCATCTGCTTTTACCCCATACACATCCATATCAAATGGTGCATCTGCAATAGGAGACCCTACTGAATAGAAATACATTCTCTCATCCAAATTTTCATCCACTAATGTTAATTCAGAAATTGTACTTGGAGAAGTATTCGTAAACCCAAGAATCCATGTCGCTACAGATGTATCTGGCGCACCCGCATCAATATTTAAAGATTGTCTATCATTGTTCGACTTGCGGATAGCAGCATCACTAATCAACTGTCCAATTAATTTAAATTGAATATTATCACTTACTGTTAATTTAGGTTCGGATTCTCCTTGTTGAATAAACGTCAATTCCGTTTTTGCGTTATTAACAATATTTGTTTTCGTTTTTGCATTAGGGAAACTTAATACCAGTCTCTCCTCACGTAGAGCAATTTCCGCTTCACTATTTGAGTCATTTAGAGTGTCACCACCCGTAATGGTTTTGCTAACAGTACCATCTGCATTTAACGTCCAACCTGGATTTTTTGCAGGATCAAAGACAGCTGTCCCTGTAGTTCCGTCGGCTTTTTCATATGTTGGTAGTGTATCCGTAATCGTAATCGTTTTTGCAGCACGTGTCTGCGCTTTTCCGTTTCCCCAGTTTTGAGTTTGTCCACCACCTGGAGTGTTCGTTGATAAACTAAATTGGAAAGTTACATCTGCTGCTTTTGTAATGGCATCGCCAGTTGCCTTCCCACCATAAATTTCACGATTATCAATCGTATACGCTTGTGTTGTATTTGTTCCGTTATATTTAAATAATGACTGTTTATCGACTTTTACTTTATAAACTAATGAATCTGTTACTTCTTTTAATGTCTTTCCAGTACTATCTTTTAATACGATTTTTGGAGAAAACGTAAATCCTTCTGGAGTTACACGGTCTTTAAATTTAAACGTAAAAGGAAAACTTGCAGTTGTCGTTTGCGTGATATCTGATACGTAAACCTTCAACACACCAGGCGTTGAGTTATCCACACTTTTTACCGGCCCACCAGTTGCAACCGTAAAGATGTCGATATACTCTGTTGGATAAGTGAATTCAACATATCCCCCAATTACAGACTCTTTCACTTTCGAACCATCTAATTGAACATCCCCTTGACGGTTCTTTGTTGTATATTGTTCATCACTACCCGTTGAGTTTGTAGCAGTTATTTTCACTTGACCGATTTGTGGATTTATCCTTATAGCCCCAGCAGTCGTAGCTTCGTTTGCTTCGGAAGTCGTAGTTTCTGAACTCACCGTCGCTTCAATGACTGGTGCTTCAGTACTACTTGCCTCTACTGTTGTAGGTTCATTAACCTCCTCGGCATAAGTAACTATTGGCGCTATTTGGTTCGTTAATAATGTGAATATTAATAATGTAGTTGATAATTTATGAATAAACTTCTTCATCTAGCTCTCCTTCTTCTATAAAAATATTTTTCAATAAAAATTCATATATATTATACTGTATCGATGTGAGTTTACCAAGAAAGAACTAAGACCATTTTTCTTCCTTCAGAAAGAAATAAATTCACAATTGAGCTAACAACATAAGAAAAAGAGCCGGTTAACCGACTCTCTCCTATTATTTACTTAAATATTCTTTTGATGATGCATTCAATTCTTCTACTATTTCATTTACTTCTTCAAGCGTTTGAACAATGGCACCTGACGCTAGTGGATGTCCTCCACCACCATGGTTTTGTGCAATAACATTCACAATAGGGCCTTTAGAACGTAGATTTACACGGTAACTACCATCTGGTTGTTCAACGAACAGCGCCCAACAATGAATCCCTTCTACAGTACTTGGTAGAGAGATGACTCCATGAGTTTCCTCTTCTTCAATACCAAAGTGCTCTAAATCTTTTTGTGTAAGAATAGTTGCTGCAACCCCATTTTCAGAAATTTCCATGTTTTGATAAATATATCCTGCTAAACGGCTCACTGAAACTGGATTTGTAATCATATGGTATGCAATACCAGAGATATCCACATCGAATTCTAATAATTTAGAAACCATTGCAAATGTTACAGCTGTTGTTGATGGATAAAGGAATCGACCTGTATCCCCTACAATACCTGCATATAATGCATTAGCTGCTTCTTTTGAGACGTTCCAAGTACTTTCTTCACCAAATGCAAAACGACATAAAATTTCACTTGTACTACTTGAATTCGTATCTACAAATGAAATGGCACCATAAACATCTCTATCTGGATGGTGGTCGATTTTAATTACTTTCGATGGATCTACTTCAAATGGGCAGTCAATACGTGGTGTATTTGCACAGTCTAAAACAATAATCAGTGCAGCATCGAATTGTTCCTGTGTAATTTCATCCATTTCTCCAATATAACTTAGTGAACTTGGCATTTCACCTAATAAGTACACTGTTTTTTCTGGATAAGTTGCGCGAATAATTTCTCTTAAGCCTACTTGTGAACCAATTGCATCTGGGTCTGGTGATTCATGACGCAAGATAACAATCGAATCTGCTTTTTTAATTTCTGCATCAATCTTTTTAAAAAACTCTGTATAATTCATTATTTAATATTTCCTTTCATCCAATAATTGGACTGATTTTTATTGTAAATACAACATCTTATAATACTCTTATTTGGGCGTAATTTCAATTTTTCTTAAAGGCTTTCACTGCCTCTTTTAACTCAGCATCCACTTCTAATATTTGACTCTTCGTAACAGAAGGAATGCCACACGCTAACGTATGTCCTCCACCGCCAAAAGCTTGCGCAATATGATTCACGGTTGGCCCTTTTGAACGCAAATGAACTCTAAAGGTACCATCCTCTTGTTCCACATACATACTCCACGCCAGAATCCCTTCAACCGTTCCAGGAACTGAAACTACAAGTGAAGCTAATTGGTCAGTAGCTTGGAAACGTTCAAGCACTTCTTTTGTTAAAACTACACTCGCCATCCCTTCAGGAGATACTTCTAGATGTTCGTATATAAACCCTGTCATTCGATTCACATTCAGCGGTTTTGTAATCATTTTATCCGCAATTCCAGCCAAATCTACATCGTGTTGTATCAATTTTGATACAAGTGCAAAAGTTTTCGAAGTGGTTGACGGATATAAGAATCGACCGGTATCCCCGATGATTCCTGCGTAAATCACGTTAGCTGCTGACTTATTCATTTGAAATGGAGTTGCTTCGTCAAAAGCAAACTCTGCAATGATTTCACTGGCACTGGCTGCAGTTGTATCTACATAACAAATCTTTCCGTACGGTGTCACATTTGGATGGTGATCAATCTTAATTACCTCATCAACATTCACTTCAAATGGACAATTGATAAGTCTCGGTGTAGAACAATCGGCAACAATAACAAGAGAGTTATCGAACACCTTTTGAGTGATTTCATCCATATCACCGATATACTTCAAGTTTTCGGGCATATCTCCAATAACATATACAGCCTTTTCAGGGTAAGATCCTTTAATCAACTTACTAAGTCCTATCTGAGACCCCAAAGCATCTGGGGCTGGTTTTCTATGTCTTAAAATCACAATTGAATCGGCTTTTTCAATCTCTGTGATCATTTCTTTTAATAATTCTTTGTAATTCATTCTTAGTTTCTTTCCATTAATTGATTTGACATAATCGCCTTAGCAACAACAGAATTCTCTAGTAACACGGATATATCTAATTTAGAGACTTTACGTCCATTGTCTAAGGTTTGTATTT
>CALHVK010000132.1 GCA_938039195.1 uncultured Carnobacteriaceae bacterium | reverse complement strand
TTTTAGCTGCTGCGGTATGGCATTTCCCGGTTCAACTCGTTGTTATCTGTGCTGGTTCAGAAGAATTGTGTAAAGCTGTTATTGGCTTAAAACGAGTCTTCTCTGGTAAATGGATTCATCGTTTAGTGGAAGCATAGCTTTATAATTTATAAACGGAAGACGAACCTTTTTATTTTAGGTTCGTCTTCTTATTTTAGAGAGAAATATGATACAATAATAAAAAATAACTGAGGAGCTAAAGGCTTATGACAAACTTATATGGAAGCTTAGAAGCTGGTGGTACAAAGTTTATTTGTGCCGTAGCTGATGAAGAATTTAACACAGTTGAGGAACTTCAATTTCCGACAACCACTCCAAAAGAGACATTAAAAAAGACTGCTGATTTCTTTGCGAAATTTAAAAATCTAAAAGCAATTGGAATCGGGTCATTTGGACCAATTGATGTAGACCCAAAATCTAAGACTTATGGATATATCACAACAACGCCAAAACCAAATTGGTCAAATATCGATGTGGTTGGAACACTAAAGAAAAGACTAGATGTGCCTATGTATTTTACAACTGATGTGAACAGTTCTGCGTATGGAGAAGTCTATGCTCGTAACAATCGTGGAGAAAACATCGAAACACTCGTGTATTACACAATCGGTACCGGAATTGGTGCAGGCGTGATTCAACGTGGTGAATTTATTGGAGGGACTAGTCATCCTGAGATGGGACATGTGTATGTGTGTAAGCATCCAATCGATGTCGCTAATAACTTTGATGGTGTTTGTCCTTTCCATAAAGGTTGTCTTGAAGGTCTTGCCGCTGGTCCAAGTTTAGAAGCACGTACTGGAGTGCGGGGTGAACATATTGATATTTCAAGTGATGTTTGGGATATTCAAGCGAGTTATATCGCTCAAGCAGCCATTCAAGCAACACTAACTTTCCGTCCAGAGAAGATTGTTTTTGGAGGAGGCGTGATGGCTCAAAATCATATGGTGGAACGTGTTCATCGTATGTTTGAGGAATTACTAAACGGATATGTTCCAACACCGCCAGTAAAAGACTATATTGTAACGCCTGCCGTTGATAATAATGGATCTGCTACATTAGGAAACTATGTGTTAGCAAAAAGTTTAGTCCAATAATTTTCTAAGTATCTATCATTTATTCAATTAACTAATGAAAACTTTACCGCAAGGCTTTTCATTTTCTTAATAATCTAGTACAATAGACAAGGATACACATATTGAAGGGAGAGAAAGCCAAATGTCAACAGGAGCATGGATTTTAATCGTGATTCTTGCTGCAATCGCAGGTGCGATCGGTGGTTTCTTTATCGCACGTCGTACAATGATGAACTACTTTGTAGAAAACCCACCATTTGATGAAGATATGATTCGTAGTATGATGACTCAAATGGGTCAAAAACCATCTGAACAAAAAGTTCGTCAAATTGCTGCTTCAATGAAAGCACAAGCTAAAAAAAGAGCTAAAAAATAAAGTAAAAACCATCGGAATTTTCCGATGGTTTTTTTCGTTATACCGTATACGGTATAATGTTATTTTTTTACAGGTAATTCATATACATAATTTGGATCAATTTCTTTATCGAGTTCATCGAATTTTTGAATCAGTACTTGATCGTAATTTGCGATTTCTTCTTTTGTTAGTTTTTGGTCCGCGATATAGATTGGGTCGCCAACTCTTACATGCATTTTTTTACGTTTAATAATATCCTTGAATGTTAACGGTCCTTGATACACCATTGGAACGATAGGGGCTTTTGCTAGACGAGCAATCATGACTGCGCCACCTTTCATCTCGTTTGAGTATCGTGTTCCAGTTGGGAAGATCACAAGGGCTTTTTTGTTTTCTTTAATTTGTTGAACAGGATATTTAATCGCGCTCGGTCCTGGTTTTTCACGATTTACCGGGAAAGCACCCAGTTTTTTAATAAACCAACCGAATGGTTTTGGTTTGAATAATTCTTGTTTTGCCATTAAGACAAGTGGTTGAGGATAAACAGCGATTGCCATCATCACAGGATCTAACCAAGAACGGTGTGGTGCAACTAATACGTATCCTGTATCTTTGGGTAACTTATCTTTTCCTTGGTAATCGCCAAAGCCATTGAGTAAAACAAGAAGGCCTCGAACAATCCATAAAGTGATTTTGTATATCATAGAATTCTCCTTTAGTTTCTCTGTAATTGTAGTATGCGTGAATTTAGCCTATTTTGCAAGCTCAAAACATTAAGCTGAGCGCGTTCTTTTTATCTGAGGTATGGTATAATAAAGTTAATAATTTTACGGGGGATTTCCTATGAAAGAATATAAAATCAGCTATTTTCGACTTAGTTTAGTCTTATTAGGATATTTATTATACAATATTATCTATTTTCTGTTGGATTATTCTGCAGGTTACGCGTTCTTTATCGTCTGGCCGGTATTCTTTTTATCTTTGGCATTCATTGTGTTAGGAAATATTTTTATTTTTAGAGATGTAGTAAAAATCAGAGATACTTACCAAAAGAACAAATCGATTCAATTAACCTGTATGATTCAACTCATTGCAGCTTGTATTGGCGTATGTATCCAACTGACGAACTTAACTTATGGAAACTGGTGGCCTATTAATTATGTGGAACATTATCCACTTTTAGTTGCAATATGCATCATCTATTCAGTGATTTTCATTATAGGCGTTATTCAAAAAAGAGCAGTAGAGCAACAAGAAAAGACATCATCCATTTTTAGTTTAGTTTTTGGGGCTTGCGTGGTCTTACTGTGTAACTTCTTACTTTTCACGAATAGCAAAGCGTCTATCTTTGATGCTAACAAACAATATGTGGAGGAATTTAAGAATTTCGGCTTAACTGGAACAGTAGAGGTTCGAGAAAAACATCAAGTAATTGAACCTTATGTCGGTTCTCGTACTAGTATCCATTATGACGAGAGATTATCTGATGGGACTTATTTTTGGGAAATCATTGATGTTGTCGAAGTGCGAAACGGCACTCACGTGACTCAGTTGGATGAACAACTCTCAGAAGAGATTACTAAGTATCTTGACACCGATGAAGAAAAAGAATTATTCGAACAGGTGAAAAAGCAAGAATTCCAATTTGTGCTGTTTCTCTATAAAGACTTAATTAGAAAACGAAAAATTGATACAGAACTAATCGATAAAGTGAATAATGCGGCAGGGTTCAAACTAGTAGAAAAATACGGTTTAAGCATTTATCCAAAAAATCCTCCAGAGTTTTATAGCGTCATTATTAAAAATGCTCTTAAAAATAGAAAAAATGGCGATACTGAAGTTGCTGGGTTTTATAATATCGATATTCCTATTCAATCAATGATTGTTAATTTTGGTTATATTAATTATCTTGAATTGGATCAATTTCTAAAAGATAAAAATGCAAATCGAGTAGATTATCTCAAAAACATACTCTTGCAGATTCCATCAGGTACGCTTGAGGATGGAACCTATAAGTTTGGTGGCACTACTAAAATCGATGGTAAAAATCAGTGGGTGACGATTACTATGGTTATTGAAAATGGAATTAGTCATTTTGAAGAAGATCAAGTGAGAAATCCGTAAAAGAAGTAAGGAGGGACGTTCATGAAACGAGATACGATTAGTTTTTTCAGATTAAGTTTAGCCATTATTGGTTATTTAATCTTTAATATTCTTTTCTATTTGTATCCTTCAGGGGAGTATCCTTCTTTTGCTTGGCTTTTTCTTATTTTATCATGGGTATTTATTGCTGTCGGAAATCTCTTTTTACTGATAGATCCAATACGATTAATGCTAGGGTTTAAAGAGGATAGAAATATCAGAAATTCAAGTATTATTCAGTTGCTCCTTGTAATCATAGGTTACTTTATTCAGAGCGCTGATTTAATGAAAGGTAATGTAAAGTTAATCGATTTTATGAATCATTTTTCTGAAACATTTGCTTTAAGTTTAATTCTTACATTAATTTTTATCATTGCGGTTTATCAAAAGCTATGGCTCCATAGAGAAGATAATAATGAAGCCAAATACCACTTTGTATTTGGCTTACTCTTAATTATTATTACAAATCTTTTGTTAGTCTCAACTGCATTTGCAACAATCTCTGCACCAACACTTTTTAATTCTGGCAAAAACTATCCTCAGGAATTTAAAGATTTTGGACTGAATGGAACGGTTAAAGTAAAAAATAAAAAACATGCATTTGAATTACCAGGATATGAAGTGAGTTTGGAGTATAGTGAACAGTTTTCCGATGGATACTCATATTCTAAAAATTATACAATTCCCGAAGAGGCTGGAGATCAATTAGAATTAGCGATTCCAAATGAGAGTGTTCAAAAAATCAAAGCGCTATTAACAACTGACAAAGAGCGTGAACGCCTTGAAAAAGTGAAATATGAGGAATTTAACTTCTTACTCAGTCTTTATAAGGAGAAATTAAATAAATTAAAAGTACCTTATACGATTGCTAATACTATTAATACAGCTTTCAAAGTCGAGCTGGTAAGAGAGTCTAGGGTTGATTTTTATTCAACAGACGGGTATCAATTTACGGCCTTTTTAATCACTGAATCCCTTCGAAATGTTGAAAAAGGAGATCAAGACGGCGCTGGATTTTACAATATTGACGTGAAGCAAGCGATGAAGAATCACCAGATTTATGCAAATATTGATTTAATTTTTTATTCTAATTTGAATTCTAAAGCGATAAAAGCTGGATTATCGAACCTTGATTACTTTAAAGAAGTACTTGAAGCATTACCAAGAGGGACTTTTTGGGATGGAATCTATAAGTTCAAAGGCAGCGCTGAAGTGAATGGCAAAACAAGAGATGTCATTAGTACTTTTATAGTGGAAAACGGTATAGGGTATTTTGAGGAAGACCAATTGAAATAGAAAAGGAGTTCTTTATGCGTAATAAAAAAATTCAGTATATGAACTTATTGCTACCAACTGTTCTTTATTTCATCCTTTTTATGCTAGAAGCTGTTTTTGGATTTGGAATTACTAAAGTGTTATTTACAGTTTATTTTATTGTTTTTATCTTTTTGTTCTTTGTAATTCTCTTTGCAGTTTTACATGAACTCTATAACATCAACTTTGTGGTTGCAAAAGACAATACAAAAGTTCGAGTTCCTGGAACGATGGCATTGGTTCTATTTTTATATTTTACGCTTAATGAATTAAAATATCCGTTTACGGTAATTATGCCCTTTGAATCCATTAGTACCCAGAAAAACGGGGCACTCTTAACGTTTGTACTATTATTAGTGTTTAATATTTTCTGTTTAATGATTTACGTTATTGCTGAAGGAAAACAAAAGCTTGTAAAAGCATCATTTCTTTATATCATCATTACGATGTACGCGTTAATGGTTCTAGCAGTTAATAACCAACAAGTGGAACAAAATAGAACAGATGATATTACAGTTAAAATTGAAGAGTACTATAAAGAACACGGATTTAACGCTTCTGTAAAGGTAATTCCACCAGTGAATAATGATATTGTGAGTATTAAATATACTGAAAAGCTTACTTCAGGTAGTGAAGTTACATTCCAAAATAATGTCTTTTTAGAGAAAGGGACTAGCGTTCGTGAGATGCAGGAGACAGTTGACACGTCGAACGTTTCAAAAGATGAAGCAGAGATTCTTCAGCTTCTGTTCAACCAAAACTTCACGTTCCTGCGAGGTGCGTTTCTATTCAATTCTGATTTAGAAGCTTCTGTTGATAAAGTGAAAAGAGTATTGGATGATAAAATAGAAGATGTCGAAATCACTGGTGTTAAAGTAGATGTGAATCCTTTAATCTCTGGAGAAGAACGATTAAATAAATTAGCGCATCTTGCTGCAAAGCATTATAAAGACAATTCCGTGACAGAAACAATTTACAATTTAACACTTGACGAGCTTCTTTCTAGTGAATCCGAAGTGATTACTGGTTATTTAAGAGTGGACTATCGAGACGTTTCTTCACTGGAGGAACTACTGACATTCGTAACTTCAAAATTTAATCATTTAAGCAAGGGAGCACTCCCTGATGGTATCTATTTATTCGATGCTTATATACTAGTGCCGGAGAAAGATAGTATTAAAAACGATCAACAGTACCTTGCCGTTAAAGTCCAAGATGGAAAGATAAATGTGTATTGGCAAAATCGATAATTCATGAACAGAAGAGTAGTAACGAAAGAGTATTTCAGAAGCTTTGATACTGATGATTTACTTTAATAACGCTATATTTATATATCTTAAGTAAAAAGATGTTGGAAATTCTATTGTTTCGTCATGAAAACAATAGAATTTTCTTGCATTTTTAAATACTTTCATGTACAATCATTGATGGTGTAAAAACCAAAAAAATTCACACCTAATTGGATGTTAAGATTGGTGCTTCTTTTAGAAGAGGTCTTATCGCTGAAAATTGGGGAGGAAAATATAAACCAAATTGGAGGAAAACAAAAATGGCAGTTATTTCAATGAAACAATTGTTAGAAGCTGGTGTACATTTCGGTCACCAAACACGTCGCTGGAACCCTAAGATGAAGAGATACATCTTCACAGAAAGAAATGGTATCTATATCATCGACCTACAAAAAACTGTTAAATTAGTGGACGATGCATACAACTATATGCATGAAGTTGCTGAAAACGGTGGTATTGCATTATTCGTTGGTACTAAAAAACAAGCGCAAGATGCTGTTAAAGACGAAGCAATCCGTTCAGGTCAATACTACGTTAACCATCGTTGGTTAGGTGGTACTTTAACTAACTGGGATACAATCCAAACACGTATCAAACGTTTGAAAAAAATCAAAGAAATGCAAGAAGACGGCACTTTCGAAGTATTACCTAAAAAAGAAGTTGGTATTCTATTAAAAGAATTAGACAAACTTGAAAAATACTTAGGTGGTATTAAAGATATGCCACGCATTCCTGATGTAATGTTTATCGTTGACCCTCGTAAAGAACGCATTGCAGTTCAAGAAGCTCACAAATTAAACATTCCAATCGTTGCTATGGTTGACACAAACTGTGACCCAGATGAAATCGATGTTGTTATTCCATCAAATGATGATGCTATCCGCGCGGTTAAATTAATCGTTGCTAAAATGGCTGATGCATTCATCGAAGGTAACCAAGGTGAAGACGTAGCAGTAGACGTTGAAGACTTAGATAAAGATACTTCATTAGAAGATATCGAAAAATTAGTTGAAGGCGACAACGCTGAATAATCACTAACTGTTAAGCTGTTTGAATCAGAAAGAGGCGAAATAGACTTTTCAATTCAAACAGCTTTTTTTAAAAAGTTTGTAAAAATTTAAAAGTAATTTATAGGAGGAATTGAGAATGGCTCAAGTTACAGCTCAATTAGTAAAACAATTACGCGACATGACTGGCGTAGGTATGATGGATGCTAAAAAAGCATTAGTTCACGTTGAAGGAGATATCGACAAAGCAGTTGACTACTTACGTGAAGCTGGTTTAGCAAAAGCTGCTAAAAAAGCAGACCGTATTGCTGCAGAAGGGATTACTAATGTATTAGTAGAAGGAAACCGTGCAGTTATCTTAGAAGTGAACGCTGAAACTGACTTCGTTGCTAAAAACGACAAATTCCAAGCATTAGTTAAAGAAGTTTCTGAAGCAATCTTAAAAGCAAACCCTTCAACTTTAGAAGAAGCTCTTGAAGCTGAAACTCCAAACGGTAAAGTTTCTGACGTTATTGCAGAAGCAACTACAGTTATCGGTGAAAAAATCACTTTACGTCGTTTCGAAATCGTTGAAAAATCTGATGCAGATGCATTCGGTGCTTACTTACACATGGGCGGACGTATCGGTGTGTTAACTGTTGTTGAAGGTTCTACAGACGATTCAGTAGCTAAAGACGTTTCAATGCACATCGCTGCAATCAACCCTAAATACATTGACCGTTCACAAGTTTCTGAAGAAGAATTAGAACATGAAAAGAAAGTTCTTACTGAACAAGCATTAAACGAAGGTAAACCAGCGAACATCGTAGAAAAAATGATTGCTGGACGTTTAAACAAATTCTTAGCTGAAATCAGCTTAAACGACCAACCATTCGTTAAAGATCCAGATCAAACTGTATCTAAATTCGTTGCTTCTAAAGGCGGAAAAGTTAAATTATTCCACCGTTACGAAGTTGGTGAAGGTTTAGAAAAACGTGTTGATAACTTTGTAGAAGAAGTTATGGGACAAGTTAAAAAATAGTCACTAATGATGTGAGGGAATATGGTAGATAGCTACCCGCTATTCCCTTTTTTTATAAAGATTAAGGAGATAAAGCAATGGTTGAACCAAAATATAAACGTGTTGTTTTAAAATTAAGTGGTGAGGCATTAGCAGGTCAAGCGGGCTTTGGAATTAACCCACCAACAATTAAAGAAGTTGTTAAAGAGTTAAAAGAGGTTCATGATTTAGGTGTTGAAATCGCCATTGTAGTCGGCGGTGGTAACATTTGGCGTGGGATTACTGGTGAAGAAGTTGGTATGGAACGCGCGCAAGCAGACTACATGGGAATGTTAGCAACCGTTATGAATGCATTAGCACTTCAAGACGCTTTAGAAAACATTGGAGTTCCAACTCGTGTTCAAACTTCTATTGATATGCGTCAAATCGCTGAACCTTACATCCGTCGTAGAGCTGTTCGTCACCTTGAAAAAGAACGTGTAGTGATTTTTGCCGGTGGTACAGGGAACCCTTACTTCTCAACAGATACAGCCGCTGCTTTACGTGCTGCCGAAATCGAAGCAGACGCAATCTTAATGGCGAAAAATAATGTAGATGGCGTTTATAGTGCTGACCCACGTGTAGACGTCAATGCGAAGAAGTACAATGAATTAACACACTTAGATGTTATCCAAAAGGGCTTAAAAGTAATGGATACTACTGCAAGCTCACTTTCTATGGATAATGATATTCCTTTAGTAGTATTTAATTTAAACGAACCAGGAAATATTAGACGCGTTGTATTAGGGGAGAACATCGGTACAACAGTTAGGGGGAAATAGGTTATGTCAACGAGCGAAATTTTAGCTCATACAAAAGAACGTATGAAAAAATCTGAGGATGCACTTTTACGTGAATTAGGATCCATTCGTGCTGGACGTGCGAATGCAAGTCTATTAGACCGTCTAGAAGTGGAATACTATGGTGCATTAACTCCAGTAAACCAATTAGCTTCAATTACAGTTCCAGAAGCACGTATGCTTTTAATTACACCTTATGACAAATCTTCATTAAACGACATTGAACGTGCGATTTTAATGAGCGATATCGGAATCACTCCAACAAGTGATGGTTCTGTTATTCGTTTAATTATTCCGCAATTAACTGAAGAACGTCGTAAAGAGCTTGCTAAACAAGTAGGTAAAGAAGCTGAAAGTGCAAAAGTAAGTGTACGTAATATCCGTCGCGATGCGATTGATCAAGCGAAAAAAGCTGAAAAAGCAAAAGAAATTACTGAAGATGAATTACACACATTAGAAAAAGAAATCCAAAAAGTTACGGATGATAGTGTTAAGAACATCGATAAGTTAGCAGCAAACAAAGAAAAAGAACTTTTAGAAGTTTAATTTGAATAGAAAAGGGGCTTTTGCCTCTTTTTTATTTTCAAGGGAGGAGAAATAATGACTCAAAAACAATGGAAAATGATTAGTACAATTATTTCAATTATTATTGTGGTTGTATTTGCTCTTTATAAGGCTTTTGGAGAGCAGAAGACAACGAATAAATCAAATACTCATTCTTCATCGAAAACGTCTCAGAATACCTCTAATTCATCTTTTAATGGAACTAACTTTGATTACTTTGAGAGTATGAAAAAATATCCGTTTAAATATGTCTATGGAGCAGATGGAGATACATTCCATTTAAGTTATGAAGGAAAAGAATTTAAGGTACGTTTACTCATTGTAGATGCTCCAGAAACAGCAAAAGAGGGTAAAGAAGCGCAACCGTATGCGGATGAAGCGAAGAAACGTACAGAAGAACTATTGTCGAATGCGAAGAAAATCGAAGGAAGTTTCGACGTCGGCGATCATGCAGATAAGTATGATCGAGCGTTAATGTATGTTTATGTAGATGGTAAATTACTTCAAGATATTTTGATTGAAGAAGGACTTGCTAGAGTTGGCTATGCTTACGAACCAAACACAAGCTTGTTGAAACAATTCCAAGAAATTGAAAAGAAAGCAAAAAAACGCAAAAAAAATATTTGGGAAAAAGATGGTTATGTGACCAACAAAGGCTTTGATACCAGCGTTTATAAGTAATTCGTTAAAACTATATATTGTGTTTTAAAATGAAAATGCATTTTCATAAGAACTATATATTGTATTTTAATTCAAAATGATGTATGATATCTTCTGTCAGAAAAAATAAAAAGGGGAGAAGTAATATGTCAAATCGCAATATTATTCTTTATTCAAAACCAAATTGCATGCAATGCAATTTTACAAAACAATTTTTCGAAAATAACAACGTGGAATTCACTGTAAAAGATGTTTTCGAGTCAGAAGAAGCTTTAGCAGAAGTGAAGGAATTAGGTTTCCAATCATTACCTGTTATCGTTGCTGACGGTGTAGAACCATTCTTCGGATTCCGTCCTGATCTTTTAGAAAAATTAGTGGGATAATTTAATAGAAGAACTAAGTACACTTTTAGTAGGAAACTGCTAAAAGTGTTTTTTTATTTCAATTTTTAAAGCGCTTTTTCCAGATTTCATGATATACTAGAGAAGACTTAAAAAGGAGGATGCATCCATGGGATTTAATGCTGTTATTTCAAAGAAATCCGTTAATAAATCAAAGAAGATTGCCCACCGTTTTGCTCAGTGGCTTAAACAAGATGAGGCACATCAAGTCTATTATATTGTGCCTGATCATATTAAGTTTACCGCCGAAATGGAAATGATTAGACAAGTCGGAGAATTATTAACAGATTCCTCGTCTCGTAGCTACGCATCTACAAGACTTCAAGTGTATAGTTTTAAACGTTTATTATGGTATTTATTAAGAAACGAAGCTATTACTGAGAAGACATCCATTTCAAAAGTCGGAATTACAATGCTTTTGAAATCGATTCTAGAAGAACATTCATCGGAGCTCACCCTCTTTAAAAACGAAGCTCGCCATAAAGGCTTTCTTGAACAATTAAGCAAGGTAATGAATGAATTCCAAACTGGAGGAATTGAAGTTGAAGATTTCTCTAGCTTTTTTGAAGAAACTAATCCAACAGAAAATGAGCAACGATTAAAAGAATTTGGGATTATTTATCGTTACTTTACACAAGCGCTAAAAGAAGATTTCGTTCACCAAGAAGAAAGCTATGCGCAGTTATGCAGCGTGATTGCTACTAAAGATTTATCCAATACCTTTATTGCAATCGATGAAATGGTCACATTAACAAAGGCTGAAATGGAAGTAATTGAAGGCTTAGTAGCAAGCGGAGCAACCGTCGAGTTTCACGCTACATTAACAACATATGGGGTCCATACTGCTAAAAATGAAGCAGGAGATTCATTATTTACGTCAAATAGAATTCTCTTAGAAAGACTTTCAAGATGGGTAAATAGAGGAGAGGACTTAGCACGCATCATCGAATGGGAAGAAAGTGATTCGCTTTTTAATGATGAGTTTAAAGAAGTAGAAAAGTTCTGGCTCGAAACAAATGGTGGACTCTCAAAAGTAAAGAGAGAGAAAGGACAAAAGACTTCTCTACAAAAGATACAATTTACTAAATACGCCGATGAGCGAGAAGAGTATCAAGAAACTTTTGCCCAAATTAAACGAATGGTGCAAGAAGGCAAAGTGCGTTACAAGGACATCCAAATTTTGGGACGTAATTTGGAAGAGAATCATTTATTCTTAGAATCTCTTCTAAAACAATATGATATCCCAGGATTCATAGATTTATCAGACTCAATGGAACATCATCCAATTATCCAGGTGCTAGATGCACTGTTTGCTATTTGGCAATATGATTGGCGTTATGCGGATATTATGAGTCTTCTTCGTAGCGAATATGTCTTATGGAATAAAGACGAAGACACACCTCTCAACGAGCAATTACAAGCTTTCAGACAACAATTAGATGAAACAGAGACAGTTATTCTTGCCAATGGTTACGAAGGGTATCAATGGACAAACGGGAAACCATGGGCTTATGTTGAAGAATCTATTGATGAAGATTCTAAAGTGGAATTGACTGATAAGGATACACAAATCTTATTGAAAGCACAAGAACTTCGTGATGAATTAACAAAGGTATTACTCCCTGCATTTAAGAAATTAGAACAAGCAGCTACAACAAGAGAAGCTGTTACTGTACTGTATCAATTACTATCGACTTTAGGTGTCGATAAATCTGTTATTTACTGGAGAGATATCGCTGCTGAAGATGGTGATGTTGAAACGGCTAGACGTCAAGAACAAGTGTGGTCTGAATTTATCCGATTATTAGATGAATACATTTATATTTTTGGCGAAAAATCCTTTGACTTTGAAACATTCATGATGTTACTTCATACCGGATTTGAGCAAACACACTATAATTTAGCACCTTCAACATTAGATGAATTAACGATTACTGGGATTGATTCTGTTCGTTATATGCCAAAGGAAATTACGTTTGCAGTCGGGCTCTCGCAAGGTGTGATGCCACGAAATATCGACGAAACAGGCCTATTAACGGATTCGGAACGGGAACTATTCTCAAATCATTTAGATAGTGGACGCTTCCTTGCACCTACAACAGGTCAATTACAATCTGTTGAGCCATTTGTGTTCTATCAGTTATTGATGAGTGCAACCGAGCAGCTCTATCTATCGTGCGCGATTTCTAAAGACGGTAAGGAACAACTCGTTTCAAATTTCGTTCAACGATTACTAAAACAGTATGACATTGAAAAAATTGATGGGTCACAAAATCGACAAAACCGTTTAGAACAAGGTGATTTTGTTGTTCCATTCGAACTATTTACAACGCTTCTATTGAAGATGAGAGAAAACAAGTTTAAAGAGAAAGATGAAATTGATTTCTTATGGAAATTAATACCGCATCTACTAAAAACAGATGCAGCTTTCAGCGCAAATTATCATGCATTACTGGCATCTGTCTTCAGATTAAACGTAGCAAGTAAATTGCCGCTTTCGATTGCACAAGAGCTTTATGGAAATCAATTGAATTTATCAACGTCTCAAATTGAAACTTACTATAAAGATCCATTTAGCCATTTCTTACAA
Source organism: uncultured Carnobacteriaceae bacterium (assembly GCA_938039195.1). Taxonomy (GTDB): domain Bacteria; phylum Bacillota; class Bacilli; order Lactobacillales; family Aerococcaceae; genus Granulicatella. The sequence goes on along the minus strand of CALHVK010000132.1, from coordinate 16,287 downwards.
TATGGATTAAGACTGAAAGAACGCCAAGAATTTGAGCTTTCTCCAGCAAATACTGGGGAATACTTCCATGAGTTCTTTGATCAGTTTATTAAAGAATTAAATGCACGAGGCTTATCACTAAGAGAGTTATCTCCAGAGCAAAAAATGGCTATTGAAGAAGAAATCTTCAATAGAATGAAAGACAATCCTAAATTTGCGATTTTAGCCTCTTCTAGACGTTTAAACTTCGTCCAAGGATTGTTACACCAAACACTCATGCAAACGACGAATGCGCTCCAAAAACAAGCGTTAGCGCTTGAGTCAAAACCTTGGATGACAGAAGTGGTATTTGGAACTTCAGGAAACTATCCAATTCACATTCCAATCGGTAAAAATCAATCGATTCATTTACGCGGGAAGATTGACCGAATTGACTTATTGCATTCAGATAATGGAATCTATAACGGGATTATTGACTATAAGTCTTCTGAACAAAAATTCGAGATTACAAAACTGATTGCAGGAGTTCAAATCCAATTGTTAACGTATTTGAAAGTATCTGAAGAAATTATTCGCAGTGAAACTGGAAAGATTCCAACGCCACTGGAAGCAAGCTATATCCATGTGCATAATCCAAAATTCAGTATAAAAGAAGTTCCAACGGAAGATAAATGGAAGCAAGAATGGACAAAAGCCTTTAAACACCGGGGATTAATCAACTCTGATGAGATTGCTAGACTGAATCCAGAACTCGTTGAAACGAATGCATCGAATGTCTTGAATGTTGCTCTTAAAAAAGATGGCGGCATTAGTGCAATTTATAAAAACGGTGTGTATACAACCGAAGAATTGAAGTTATTCAAAGATTTCGTATGGGAAAAAATTCAAGAAGCAGGTCAAGGAATTCTATCAGGGGATATCACACTCGCTCCTTACGAAGACTTTAAACAATATGCAGATTCTGTAGCTGGTAAATTTAGTAGTATTGCGCAGTTTGATGCTACAAATCCAGAAAATAGATATCGTTCTCTACAAAAGTTTGAAAAAGAAGAGGGGATACTATTTATTCAAGATGAATTAAAAGCTAAGAAAGGAGAAACAGAAGAATGATTCCAGAGAAACCAAAAGAATTACAAGCAACACCTGATCAATGGAAAGCCATTGCCACTCGCGGAAATAATCTTCTTGTTTCTGCTTCAGCTGGATCAGGAAAGACCAAGGTACTTGTAGAACGTATTTTGATGCATATTCAAGAGGGTATCGATATTAATGAATTGCTAGTTGTAACCTTTACAGAACTTGCTGCAAAAGAAATGAAGGAACGTCTTCGTACTAAATTAGAAGAAGCGATTGAAAAATCAACAGATGAAGTCCTTCAACAACGTTTTGCAAAACAATTACAGCTCATTCCATCTGCCATGATTTCAACAATCCATAGCTTCTGTATGAAAGTGATTCGCCGTTATTTCTATTTAGCGGGTATTGACCCTGTATTTACGATGATGGATGAAATCGAAGGACAACTATTGCAAGAAAAGGTATGGAGAGATTTAGAAGAAGAGCTTCTCGAACATCCTGAATACGAAGAAGTCTTTGCAACGTTCTCAAACGACCGCTCTGATGATGGTATTACCAATACAGTGTATCGTCTATACCAATATTCTCGTTCTAAAAGAGAACCTAAAACATGGTTATCTAATCTAACAGAGAACTATGCCGTTGGAAGTGACTATGCGTCAACACCGTTTGTTAAAACATATGTAAAACCGGCATTAGTCGAAGAATTAAGTTATCTTGTAACTCAATATGATCAACTGCTTAAAGAAATTGAACTCCTTGGCGCTCCTAAGCATCAAGCTGTTTTAGAAGATGATTTAGATTTTGTAAAAGCAGTTCTTGTGCACATTCAAGAAGAATCGTATGTTTTTGCGTATCAAACATTTAAAGATAGAAAATTTAAGAACTGGTCTACGGCCAAAGTCGATGAATCGGTCAAAGAAAGTCTCGATGAGATTAAAGCGATTCGTGAAGGTCTAAAAAAAGACTTCCAAAAAATCAAAGAGGATTACTTTGCGATTTCTCCAGAAGTTCAGCTGCAGCAAATGACGAAAGTGAAGCGAATTTTAGCGAAACTCTCGGATATCGCAGTGATGTTCTATGACCGATTTCAAGATGAAAAACATCAGTTAAACAAGCTTGATTTCTCTGATTTAGAACACGATACTTTAAAAATTTTGACAAAATTAGATGCGAATGGTCAAAAGATTGCTTCAGAATATTATCAAGATCACTTCAAAGAAGTCATGGTGGATGAATATCAAGACGTTAACCGTGTCCAAGAAGCGATTTTAGAGCTTGTAAGTAAGCCTGACAACCGTTTTATGGTAGGGGATGTGAAACAATCTATCTACGGCTTCCGTCTTGCAGATCCATCTCTATTCCGTGAAAAATACGAAGCGTATGCCGAAGGGAAGAGTGGAGAGAGAATTGTTTTAGCAGAGAATTTCCGTTCTAGAGATGAAGTGCTTTCCTTTACGAATAAAGTTTTCCAACAAATTATGAATAAAGAGTTGGGACAAGTGGAATATGACGATGTTGCTGCACTTAAAACAGGAAATCTCTCGTATTCGAAAGATCTCGATAAATCGAGTGAAATCGTCCTTATTGAAGATCTTGATTTAAACGATGATGCTAATGACCTGGAAGAATCTGAAGAATTCGAAAAAGTAGAAAATGAGATTCACTATGTGGCTCAACGCATTCAAGAAATGATTCATACTCCTTTTGAAGTGATGAATGATAAAGCTGATGCAAAGCGACCTGTAAATTATGGTGATTTTGCGATTCTTTCTTCAACCAAGAGCAATAATGATAAGATTGAATCGATTTTTGCTGCTTATGGGATTCCAGTAAATGTTCAAAAGGCGCAATCCTACTTTAAACGTACTGAAATCACAACGATGGTTTCTTTATTAAAAGTAATCGATAATCCTTTACAAGATATTCCGTTAGTAGCTGTATTACGGTCTGGAATTGTAGGTTTAGACGAAATCGCATTAGCGCATATTCGTAAAACAATGAAAAATATAAGTTTCTACGAAGCACTTTGTCAGTTTGTTTCGGCCTTTAAACTTCAAGAAGTCGACTACTATGATTCTAAGCAACAATTATTACTTAAAGAGCGACTAGAAGGCTTTATAACATTATTAAATAAATGGAGAGACAGCGCTAATAACGAATCTATCGCTCAGTTAATCTGGGAAATCTATATGGACACGCATTATTTGGAATATGTTCATGGGCAGTCCAACGGTGCGCAAAGAGCTGTGAACTTGCACGCTTTATACGAACACGCTCATCAATATGAATCCAGTAGTTTTAAAGGCGTTCGTAACTTTATTCGCTTCATCGAAGCATTACAAAAGAAAGAAAAAGACTTAGACGAAGCTCCGATTGCAACAGAATCAAACGCTGTGCAAGTGATGACGATTCATGCAAGTAAAGGATTGGAATTCCCAGTCGTATTCTTAATCGATACAAATCGTAAATTCAATATGCAGGATTTAAAAGCTTCTATTATGTGCTCAGATGAAATTGGTGTAGGTACGAATTACTTCGATTTAACGACTCGTATTACGTATCCTACAGTTCAAGCGGTAACCACAAGAAACTTCGAGAAGAAGAAATTATTATCTGAAGAAATGCGTAAATTATATGTAGCAATGACACGTGCACGTGAAAAGCTAATTATCGTAGGTACGCTTAAAAACTACGAGTCGTTTAAGAAGAAATATGCCTTTTTAACACAGGAATCTAGCGAAATTCTACCTTATCAAGCACGGTTTAAGAGTGGTACATTCCTAAACTGGATGCTACTGAGTGCAATCCGAGATTGTTATCAGATTACTCCTGAAATTGTATCTAAGACGGATATTGTGGGAAAAAGCAAACAGTACATTCACGAAATCAGTGGTAAGGAAGTTTTCCAAGAAGATTGGCATCAATATTACAGTGAATCCGATTCTCCACGCGAAGTGAAGTCTCGAGTACAACAAATGCTACAAAAGATTCAACAAGAATATCCATTTGAGGCTGAAAGTAAAACGACAAGCTATCAAAGTGTATCTGAACTAAAACGTGTCCTTGAGGATCCAATTATCGAAGAATTAGCGCAAAATAGCTTGATAGAAGAGGGTAGAAGAGCAATATACCTCTCTCCTACATTGGAGCAACCACGCTTTATGCAAACGAGTTCTACAAATGTTACTGGAGCCCAAAGAGGTAGCGCTCTTCACTTATTAATGCAGAAGGTAGACTTCACAAGTGAAATCACATTAGATTCATTAGAACAATTACTCAAAAGTTTAGTCGAATCGAATGAAATTACACCAGAAGTTGCTGCAAAAGTTCCAGTTACACAGGCGTACGAATTTTTCCAATCAACATTTGGTCAATGGATTGTGCAAAATTCACATGCATTAGTGCGTGAACAGGCATTTTCGTATGTACTAGAAGCTAGTGAGTTCTTTAAATCGATTAAGACAGATGATTTGATGATGATTCATGGGATTATCGATGGATATATCGAATTAGATGACGAGATTGTTGTATTTGACTATAAGACTGATTACGTTGTGGATACGACAGAAGGAATTCAAAGCATCGTACGTAAATATAAAGACCAATTAAATATATATGCAGATGCATTAGCCATCAGTTGTAACAAAAAAGTTACACGAAAAGTTCTATGTTTATTATCGATTAATAAGAATATCGATATTGATACATTAAAAGTTATATAAAGGATTATGCGCTCAGTGTTAATTATAAACGCTGGGCGTATTCATTTATGATAGAGGATATAGAAATTTTTCGATATATAACTTAGTATAATATATATTATGTAAACCTATATATACATCTAAAAAATGATAAAGAAACATCTTTGCATTTTAAAGCCCCTCAACGTATACTATTAAAGTAATTAATTTAAAAGGATGGTCTCTCATGCAATATAATCAAGACAGCAAGTTTTGGCATTTTGCTACATTAGTTGCTGATTTTATTTTATTAAATCTATTATTTATCGTTCTATGTATTCCTGTTGTTACGATTGGTCCAGCAATTGCTGCATTAATTCATACCACATTAAAGCTTTCTGAGGATGAAAATCGTACACTGGTTAAGCCGTTTTGGAATGAATTTAAACGTGATATTACTAAAAAAATGCTCCTATGGATCGTGTATTTAGTTTTAATTGCGGCCTTGGTTTATATGGCTCAGTTTTACTGGAATTTCGCGAATAACAATGCTGAATTGTTTAAAATTATCGGCTTTATGTTATTTATGTTATCAGCGTTCATTTTAATTCTAACAATTGTTGCTTCAATTATTGGTCTTGCAATGACGACTCAATATTTTAGTCCGATTAAACGTCTCGTTAAAAACAGTTATTTACTGATTATCGTAATGCCGGTTCAATCACTCATTATGGCTGTAGTTATTATTGCTGCAACTTTATTCTTTATTTATCAGACGGTACCTGTATTGTCATTCTTTTTAGTGATTGGCTTTGCAGCTGTTGCTTATAGCTTTGCACCGTTAATTCGTGAAATTTTCACAAAGGTAAAATAACTAATTTTATACTAAAAACGACCTACAGAAACTCTCTGTAAGTCGTTTTTTTGTTATTCAATAGTTTTCATTAACCACGAGCTAAACGTGTACGAATCTTAGTAGATACAAATTCAATGAATAATACTAAAATGATTAATCCACATAAAATTGCCCCTACTTCATTCCATTTATAAGCACTCATGGCAAATATTAATGGAGAACCAATACCGCCGGCACCTACCATCCCTAGTACAGTCGCATCCCTTAAGTTCATATCAAAACGATAAATCACTGTTGAGATAAATGATGGAATTAATTGTGGTAAAATCCCGAAACGGATCTTTTGATAAAAGTTACATCCACTGGCGTCTAAAGACTCTAAAATCTTGTAATCCAAATCTTCAATCGCTTCAATATAAAGCTTAGAAATCATCCCAATAGATGCTACAGACATTGTTAATAGCCCTGTGAACGCACCTGGTCCAGTTACACGGATAAACATCAATCCATAAATTAATGTAGGAACTGTACGAATCGCCATAATTAATGTACGGAATACTAATGCTACAGGTTTTGGAACGATATTTGTAGCTGATAAGAATGCAAATGGAATTGCTAATATAGAGCCAACTAATGTTCCTAGAAACGCAATACAGATTGTTTCTAATAAAAGATAAGCGACACCTTTATTGCTTGTATCAAATAGAAGTGTTGTATCAGGTGAAAAAATACCTTTAATGATTTTCTTTGAAATCTCTACCCCATTTTCAGGTATTGTACTTAACTCAATCGTTGTTCCAGACCAAGCAACAAGAGTTACTAAAATTAAAACAACAATTAATTTTACAATCCATGTACGAGGGGCTTTTTGATATTGATTTAATACTGCTTCATTCATCATTGTCCCCTCCTACGCTAATTTAGTACGTAAATAATAACTAATACTTTCGATAATGACTACAGTGAAGAACAGAATCACTAAGATCATACCGACATTGCTATATTCACGCCAACCTAAGTTTTCGTTTAAGATAATCCCGATACCACCGGCACCTACATAACCTAGGATTGAAGCATAACGAACGTTTCCTTCAAAACAGTATAAAGAAGACGCAATATATCCAGGTAAAATTTGAGGAATAATAGCACTTGAGAAGGCTTTACCTTTTGTAGCTCCTAATGCTTCTGCAGCCTCAAAAGCCCCCATATCTACGGTTTCAATTTGTTCATAGAGTTGTTTACCGCAATACGCAAATGTATAAGTTGCAATCGCAAAAGTACCAGCGATTGTCCCTAGACCGAAGATATAAGTCGCAATTAGAGCTGTTACCAAGGTTGGTAATGTACGTACAACACTTAGAAATAGACGACTTAAACTAATAATAAATTTATTTTTTACAATATTACTTGAAGCAATGATGGCAAAAGGAATTACTAAGATTGAACCCAATAACGAACCTAACAATGACATTTTAATGGTATCAATTAATGGGTTCCAGATTGAATTCGAATATTCCCAATTTGGTGGGAACATTTTTCCGATAATGACAAAGAATTGACCACCACGTTGCATAATAGTCTTAATGTTAAAACCTGTCACTTTACCAGCGTAATACATAGCAATCAGTAGTAAAATTGCAATGAAAATGGCTTTCGAGCGCGGTTCTTTTACGGTAGTTCCGTTTTCTAACGTGTATTCTTTTGGTGCGAAGAGTTTACTTAGTTTCATTCAACCCCTCCACCTTTCCTTTATAGATTAAATCTAAGACTTCAGGGGTTACTTCAGAACTTGGACCATCATACACGATTTCACCATCTCTAATTCCTAAAATACGATCAGCGTATTCTAAAGCTAATTCAACGTGGTGAATATTTAAAAGAATAGAAATATCCATCTCTTTGTTGATTCGTTTAAAGTCTTCCATAACGCGTTTTGCTGTTACAGGGTCTAGTGCTGCTACTGGTTCATCAGCAAGAATAATTTCTGGATTTTGAGCTAATGTACGAGCTAAAGCGACACGTTGTTGTTGACCACCTGATAACTGATCTGCACGGATAAAGGCTTTATCAACGATTCCTACTTTATCCAACGCTTCCAGAGCATGAAGTTTTTCTTTTTTCGTATAAATCCCAAAAAGTGAACGGAAGAAAGGTATATCTGGAACGATAGATGTCAATACGTTCTTAATAACTGTCGTTCTAGTAACGAGGTTAAATGATTGGAAAATCATCCCTACTTTGTTTCGACGAAATTTACGTAGCGATTTCCCTTTTAACGAACTAACATCAATGCCATCAACTGTCAGTTTTCCTTCGCTAATGTCAAGCATGCGGTTAATTGTACGAATTAATGTTGATTTACCAGCGCCTGACAAGCCTATGATAGAAACGAATTCTCCTTGTTCAATTTCTAAATTAATATTTTGAAGACCTTTAACTCCATTAGGATAAGTCTTTGATACATTTTCGAATTTTATCATAATTATTGCCTCTTTCTCAAAAAAGGGTCAGGAGAAATATCCTAACCCTCATTTGATATTCATTACGTGTTTGTTAGTTACCTGATTTTAGCTTCTTTAATAATTTTTGTGCTTCGCGTTCTTTATCATAATCGCTAGCATTAGCTTTCTTGTAGCCTTTATGAGAGTAGATTTTAATGACTGCTTTTCCTTCTTCTGTTTGAGCAATATTAATCATTGCATTTGCAAAAGCTTCTTTAAAAGCATCGTCAACAATTGGAGAAGATTTACTTACTGAAATTGTATCATTGTAAATGTCTGGAGTTACACCGATAACGTTAGTTTCTTTAAAGATATCTTCTGAGCGACCATAATCACTAGTCCATTTTTTAGCGTAGTCATTACGAACGTCCGCGTAACCAACCATGATATCAATTTGTCCTGAAGCTAAACGTGCTGCAGAGCTTGCGTAAGAGTCTGATTGAACAACATTTTGTAAGTCTGAAATACCTTTACCGTATTTATCTTGTAACCATAATGTTGGATAGATATACCCTGAAGAAGAAGAAGTTCCTAAAACTCCCCATTTAGCTGAATTTAAGTCATCCCAAGTTAATTCTTGGCCGCTATTAATTTTTGCTGCTAATTCTTTCCCTTTTTCAGTTGGTCCTGCAATCACTAAGCCTTTATATGAAGTTGCTTGTTCAGTACCACGAGGTGTCTCTTTTCCATCGTTCCAATCTTTAGGATTAGTAGAATCTTTTAATAAATTATCACGAGTAGCTGTTAATAATACGTCAACTTCTTTGTCATATAAAACATAAGTGCCACCAGGTAAGAAACCTACATCCGCACTACCAGATGCTAATGCTTCCCCAACTGCGTCAAAACTTGTACCAACTGAAATCTCAACGTTCTTAACATCGTAACCTTCTTTAGCTAATTCTTTTTTCAATAATTCTTTTAATGGTTCTGTTGTAGTAACAATTGTTTCAGGGTCACGAGAAGGAACAAAAGCAACTTTTAAAGTTTCGATTGTTTTTGAACCACTTTGACTTTGATTTTGAGTTGATTCAGAACCTGAATTACTTGAACATCCCGCTAATAGAGCTAATGATGATAAACCAATTGCTAATTTAGACCAAAAAGACTTTTTCATATAAAAATATCCTCCTAAGATATGGTTTTATTGTACGAAATTAAGAATTTCTTAACTCCTCTATTTATATTACAGTATAAAGCCGAAAAATATTACACTAATACTACATATTGTATGTAATTTCATAAATTTTACACATTAGAACTAACTCCTACAAGATGTAAGCGTGTGAAAAGCGAATTTTAAAACACGAACGTTCGGTAATTAGCGAAAAAGAAACCTTCCTAATAAAAGGAAGGTTTCAATCTAATTATTTATTTGGAAAATGAGATCTTAAGAATTGGTTGGCAAACTTAATGTCTTCTAACCAGTTTTCTTGACCTACATACCAGAATTCACCTGTGAAACGATTTACTCCGATTGATAAGAATGTATCCACCATACGTTTAAAATCGATTTGGCCAGTACCAAATGGAATTTCACGGTAATGTCCAGGAATTGTTTCTTTTAAGTGAGCTGCAACAATATGCCCTCTTCCTAATTCGATATCTTCATAGACATTTCTTGCACCAGGTTCTAATGAAGCGTTCATTAAGTTACCTGAGTCTGGATATACTTGTAAGTATGGAGAGTTTACTAATTCAACAAAACGCATCGATTTTTCTACAGTGTTCATAAATGGAGTTTCCATTGTTTCGAATCCAAGAAGAATTCCTTTTTGTGACGCCATCTCTGTAGCTTTTTTAAGGTTTTGGATGAAGTAATCAAGTGTTACTGCATCTCCTTCTTCGTAGTAAACATCGTATCCAGCTAATTGGATAACACGAACACCTAAATCATCTGCTAATTGAATCGCTTTTTCCATAATTTCTAGACTACGTGCACGAGTAGCTTCGTCGTGTGATCCAAATGGATATTTACGGTGGCCACTTAAGCACATTGAACGAATTGGAACACCTGTTTTAAACATATCGTTTAGTAGTTGTTGGCGTTCTTCTTTTGTCCATTCTAGACGACTTAATTTCTCATCAGTTTCATCGATACTGATTTCTAAAAAGTCAAATCCAGTTGCTTTAACTGTTTCTAACTTCTCTCTAAAACTAAGTGTGTTTGGCATTGATTTTTCATACAAACCAAGTTCATAAAACTTTTTATTGTCCATAGTAAGCATTCGCTCCATGTTTTCTTAAATAGTGTTTATCTAAAATAGTTTGTGACATTGGCTTCATATTAGGATTTAAAGCTAGATTGTGCCATGCCATATTTGCAACGTATTCTAATACAGTAATGTTATGTACTGCATCCATTGCATCTTTACCCCATGCAAATGGTCCATGGTTGAATACTAAAACTGCAGGAATTGCGTTTGGATCTTTATCTTTGAAAGTCTCAACGATTACTTTACCTGTTTCTAACTCATAAGCACCTTTAATTTCTGCTTCTGTCATTTCACGTGTGCAAGGAATTGTTCCATAGAAGTAATCCCCTTGCGTTGTACCGAATGCAGGAATTTCTTGGCCTTGTTGAGCCATTGTAGTTGCCCATAGAGAGTGAGTATGCACTACCCCATTTACATCTTTGAAATTACGATAAATTTCTAAGTGAGTATCTAAGTCTGAAGAAGGTTTTAGAGCTCCTTCTACTTTATTTCCGTCGATATCCACAATCACGATATCATCAGCAGTTAGTTTATCATAGTCAACACCTGAAGGTTTGATTGCAATAACCCCTGCTTCACGGTCGTACTCTGAAACGTTACCCCATGTAAAAATAACTAATCCATGTTTTGGTAACTCTAAGTTTGCTTTAAATACACGTTCTTTTAATTGTTCGTATGCCATTGTAGAACCCCTTCTTATAGTCCTAAAGCTTCAGAAATTTTTTCAGTCATTTCTTTTTCAGATAATAAGTTTTGTAAGCCCACAATTTTAGTGTTTGGTAATTCTAAACCATCAAATACTTCTAATAACGCTGATGAAATAACTACTAAATCATAGTTTTTAGCTGAAGATTTTGCTTCAGAAACTGCACAGTGGTGAACTTCTAAAGGAATATTCAATTTTCTGAATACGTTTGTTAATTTCATTTTGATAATTTGGCTTGAGCCCATTCCACTTCCGCATGCTGCTAATACTTTCATATTTTACATCTCCTTATATTGTTAGAGTATCGGATAGAACACTACCCGATACCCTAATTTTACTATATTCTTTTACTTATTAAAATTAGTTTTGCTTAGACTCTAAGTATGTTTCATAGTCTTCAGCAATAGTGAAGTAATGTTCTTTGTTTTTGCTGTATTGTAATTGAGGGATTACTAATAAGATTAATAATACGATACCTAAACCAATGTATTGGAAGTTTTGCATTAAGAATCCGAATCCAACCCAAACTGTATCCCAGTCAAAGTTACCATGCCATCCACCGTAAGCAGCTAAACCAAATGCACCAGCGGCAATTGCTCCACCTAATACTTGGATTACACCTGATAAGAATGTCAAGACTGAAGCAGCACGTAACCCACCTTTATGGTTAGCGTATACTGCGAATGTAGCGTTGTCGAAGAATACTGGTACGAATCCAGTGATGATTAATACTGGAGATTTGAATACGATTAATCCTAAGATTGCTACGATTTGTCCTAATACCCCGAATAAGAAACCAACTGTTACAGCGTTTGGAGAACCAAATCCGTAAACTGCAGCACAGTCAACCGCTGGCATAGAACCTGGTAATAATTTGTTAGAGATACCTTGGAACGCTTCTGATAACTCAGCAACGAATAAACGAACCCCTAATTGTAAGATTTGAACATAAACAGTGAATGTTAATGCTGTTTGTAAAATGTAGAAGAAGAAGTCATCTGATGCTTTTAATGTAGTCATTTTGAATTTAGAAGCAGCAACTGTTAATTCTTGTCCATTTACGCTTACTAAGTAGTCTTTACCTAATACTAATAAGATTGCACCGAAGAACACAATCATTAAGATTGATGTAGCAACGATTGATTCTTTGAAGATTGATAAGAAACCTGGTAATTCAAGATCTTCAATCTTCTTGTCGTTTTTACCTGAGAATTTAGGAGCTAATTTGTCAACTAACCAAACTCCAAACATTTGTTGGTGACCAATTGCAAATCCGCCGCCTTCTGTTAATTCTTGAGTAGCTTCTACTGTTAAGTTTGCTGCTACTGCCCAATAAACCCCTAATACAATACCTAATAAAATTACAAATTGTAATTGGTTAACGTTATCTCCTAAAGCTAAAGCCATTAACCAAGTTGCTGTAGCAGATTGTTGCACCATGATGTGACCAGTGATGAATACTGTACGAACTTTAGTTAATTTGCGGAAGATTACTAATACTAAGTTAGTTAAGAAAGCAACTAATAATACTTGTACTGTTAAACCTGTTGCGTGACCAGCTGATTTTAATGCAGCTTCAGCGGCAGCTTGACCGAAATATGGGTCAATAACCGCAGCTTGTAATCCGAAACGATCCCCTAATGCTGCTAATACTGGACGGAAGTTTGATACTAATCCACCAGCAGCTACGTTTAAGATCATGTAACCTACAACTGCTTTAATAAAACCTGCTAATGCGTCGTACCATTTACGACCTAATAGTAAGTAACCAACTAAAACGATTAAACCAACAAAGTATTGTGGTTTTGTAAAAATGTTAGCGTAGAAGAATTGCCAAAAACTGAATAAAAAATCCATAATTATTCACCTATTCCTTTTAAAATTTTTTCTAAGTCCTCTTTTGAGCGCGCTTCAATAAACGCATTGATAATTGATTCATCATCTAATAATGTCACTAACTCTGATAAGTTGTTTAAGTGCTTTTCATTATCAGTTGATGCTAATACGAAGAATAAATGTGGTTTGTAGTCAGCACCCGGTCCAAAGTCCACAGCTTCTTCAATGTTCATAAATGCTACAGCAGTATCATTTACCCCTTTTCCTTCTTGAGCATGAGGGATACAGATTTCTGGAGCAATTACGATGTAAGGTCCAAATTCATGAACATTACTAATAATGTAACCTGGATATTCAGGTTCAATTATCTTTTGTTCTACTAAAGTTTGGCAAGCTACTTTAATCGCATCTTCCCATGTTAGAGAACCTTTTTGGAACGAAAAGCGTCCATTTTCGATAATTTCTTTTAACATATGTTCCTCCTTGTGTTATTAAGAAATCGTATTCATTATTACACTTCGGTAAAGCCTAGAGTGGGTTAGCTCTAGGCTCTCCAAATTTATTTAATGACAATATTATAAGAATGATGGGAATGGTACGTCATTCTCAATTGAGAATACATCGTCAAATCCACGGTAGAAGTTGAATTCTAATTTATCTTTGTCAGTTGGGTAAGTATATTTACCCCCTACTTGCCAAATGAATGGTTTGAATTTGTATTCTAGGCGATCTTTCTTGAATTTCCAGATTTCTGTAATTTCTTTAGGATCTGCTTGGAAGTTAGCCCAAATGTCATAGTGAACTGGGATAACTACTTTAGCGTTTAATGATTCAGCCATACGTAACATATCAACTGAAGTCACTTTGTCAGTGATACCACGAGGGTTTTCACCGTAAGCACCTAAGCACACATCGATTTCATGTTCGTTACCATGTTTAGCAAACATGTTTGAGTAGTGAGAATCTCCTGCGTGATATAAGTTACCACCACTTGTTTTGAATAAGTAGTTAACAGCGATTTCGTCCATGTCTTGAGGCATTTTACCTTTTAGAACTTCACCGTCTTTAGCAGTTACTAAAGCTGTGCGGTCAAATGCTTCTAAAGCAACGATTTCGATGTCTTTGATTTGAACTGAGTCTCCTGGGTGTACAACGATTGTACGTTCAGCAGGAACTCCCCAACCTAACCAAGTGTTTACTACTTCTTGTGGTCCAATGAATTTAGCTTCTGGACAGTTGTTAGCAACTGCAGCTGCTGTGTTAATGTCTAAGTGGTCTGAGTGAATGTGTGTTACTACTAAAGCGTCCACATTTTTCACTTCAAATGGATCGATTACGAATGGTTGTGTACGTAAGTTTGGTTGTAAGTTTTGGCAACCGCTCATACGTTGCATTTGGTGACCAGTTTTCATTTTTCCGTTGCCGTGGCTACGTTTACCAGTTCCACACCATAAGTCGCATAAGATGTTCGTGTTTTTTTCTGATTTTAACCAGATACCAGTACATCCTAACCACCACATAGCGAATGTTCCTGGTTTAACTTCTTCGCGTTCGATTTCTTCATTTAACCAAGTTCCCCACTCTGGGAAAGTTGATAAAATCCAAGACTCTTTTGTTACATCTTTGATATTTGCCATTATTTTTCCTCCTTTGGATTAACCCCAGATACGTTTGATTTCTTCTTTGAATTCACGAGCAGATTGCGCTGGGTTTTCAGTAGCGTAGATTCCGCGTCCTGCGATGAATGTGTAAATTGGAATTCCTTTAAACACTTTTAATGTGTCTTTTGTTAATCCGCCTGTAGCTGAAACTTTGAATCCCATGTCGATTAAGCGACGAATTTTGTTCAAATCAGATTCAGTCCAAGTAGCTCCTGCAAATAGAGCGTCGCGGCTTTGGTGGAAGATTGCTTGGTCGATACCAGCATCTCTCCATTGTTGTGCTTGTTCAAAAGTCCAATCTCCATACAATTCAACTTGTAGTGATTTTACTTCTTTGTTAGCAGCTTCCATTGTTGGGATAGTTGCGCAGCAAATAACTGTCATCCAGTCAGCTCCTGCAAGTGCAACGTTTTTAGCAACAGTTGTACCAGCATCAGCACATTTTGTATCAGCAATGATTACTTTGTCAGGGAAAGCGCTGCGTAAGCATTTAATCGCTTTGTCTCCTTCATTTAAAAGTAAAATTGTTCCTGCTTCAATAATGTCCACTTCGTTTCCAACCGCAAGAGCATCTTTTAATGCATCTTCGATACGGTTGTGGTCCAAAGCAACTTGTAAATTAGGAATTGCCATATTGTCATTCTCCTTTTCTGTCTTGCCTTAAACAATCATAAAATCGTAACGTCTTACGAAAATGATCATTTAATTATTTACGGTACCAATTCATGCTATTAGTATAGTCTATACATTTTTTCGATACAACCGTTTACATAGAACTAATCGAATAATCAGTTTTATGATTGTTTGCGTTTACTTTACGAACGTTTGGAAATAGCCTATATAGTTATTTATACAGGAAGAATTCATAAAACGACTTAATTAATTCAGCAAATTTTTCTGATTTGATCATTTAATTTTTCAAAATAAAAATACCCTCTCATTCACTGAGAAGGTATTACAGAATTATTTTTCAATGATGACTTCTTCCAAAGCGTCATCTTCCATTAATCGAACATGGATGACTTCATCTAATGAAGTTGGCACGTTCTTTCCAACAAAATCAGGACGAATCGGTAGTTCACGATGTCCCCTATCAATTAGAATCGCTAAACTGATTCTCTTTGGTCTATCGATATCCATAATGGCATCCAAAGCAGCTCTTACAGTTCTTCCTGTAAACAATACATCATCTACTAAGACGATTTGCCTACCTTTAATATCGAATGGAATATGCGTTCCATTTAAAACTGGTGCATCCGTTTCTTCACTATCATGTCGATCGTCTCGGTATAATGTGATGTCCACTTCCCCAACTGGAACTTTAATTTTTTCAAGTGCCGAAATCTTTTCAGCAATTCTCTTTGCTAAAGTAATCCCTCTTGTTTTAATTCCAATGATGACTAAATCGGACACATCTTTCTGTTGCTCGATAATTTCGTATGAAATTCTAGTGATTGCTCTACTAATGGCGCCCTCGTCCATTATTCTAACTTCTTTCATTATAGTCACTCCTAATCAGCTAAGCTGCCTTTATTCATACGGATAAAATCATCGAATTCCTTTGGTGGATCCACTTGGAAGTTTAATGTTTCTCCACTTACAGGATGTGTAAAGTTTAATGTTCTTGCGTGTAAATATTGACCGAATTCAGAGGCGTTCTTCCCTTTTGGATGATACAATGGGTCATTTACGATTGGATGTTTAATGAATTCCATATGTGCTCTGATTTGGTGTGTGCGACCTGTTTCGAGTCTGCAAGATACGAGTGAATA
>CALHVK010000131.1 GCA_938039195.1 uncultured Carnobacteriaceae bacterium | reverse complement strand
TAGAGAATTAAATCGAACTCGGGTACGTGTCATGAATAAGCATCGCTATAAAGACCCTAAATTATATCGAAAGTTAAAACATTATTGGAAGTTAATTTTAAAGAATCCTAATGAACTTCAGAACTATAAATATAATCGTTATAAACTTTTTGAAAGCTTCATAACAAGCAAAGGAATCGTAGATTATATCTTAGAAAATAATCCATCTCTTAAAAATGATTATGAGGTTGTACATTCACTTCGTGAATGTATTCAGGACAGAGATTATATAGAATTCAAGGGAACGATTGAAGCAGCTACACAATTAAACCTATCTCCTGGTTTAAAAAGGGTATTAAAGACTCTAATTACTTACTTGCCATATATTCAAAATACTTGTGAGCATCCAACTAGAACAAATGGCCCTATCGAAGGAATAAACAATAAAATAAAAGTACTCAAAAGGAATGCTTATGGCTTTAGAAACTATTACCATTTTAGGAACAGGATTATTTTAATAACAAAAATGTTTGGCCCAAAACAAAAAGGAATTAAGCAACAATTAGTTGCTTAATCCCTTCCTAAAATTCTTCATCAACACTATTTGACAAAGAGCCGATAGATTGCTCTATCTAGCCTTTTGTTTATTTTTTATAGACGCATTTTCCATTAACGTATGTTGCAAGTACGTTCGTGTTTAACAATTGAACAGGTTCAGCCTCCAGAATATTTTGGTCTAGAATCACGAAATCTGCTAAAGATCCTACTTCTAGTGTGCCAATGTCTAAACGACTCAGTGCTTTTGCTGCACCACTCGTATGCGCCTTTAATGCCTCTCCAATAGAAATCCGTTGTTCGGGCATTAAGCATGGAACTGGCAGCTGTTCTTTTGTTTGACGAGCAACCGCATTAAACATCGATTCAAACGGCGTCACGTCCAGTACAACTGGCGTGTCTGTTCCAAATCCAAGTGTTGCTCCTTCTTCTAAGAAAGATTTGAACGGGAACATATGACGCGCACGCTCTGCTCCGACTTCTTCATCTAGAGTCTCATAGCCGACCAATAAATGACTTGGTTGCACTGAAACGATTAATGAAGGCTGAGCAGTTAATGGAAGGTCTGTTGGATCCATCACTTCCAAATGTTCAATGGTATTGAATTTATTTGGTGCATCAAATGGCGCCTCTTCCTGTGCTTTTTTGAAGTTTTGTAGAGTCAATGCAATCGCCTTATCTCCAACTGTATGAATTCGCATTGGCCATCCCTCTTTGTTAGCAAGAAGCGTTAAGCGTTCCATCTTCTCTTCTGTTAAGAGCGGACCACCCACGTCTCCTTCAAAGAAAGGCATCGGATACGGCTCTTTTAAATAAGCCGTATGCGAACTTGTTACGCCATCATAAAATTGTTTGACGCCCCCCATTTGAAGCATCTCGGAACGGTACGCTTTATAGAGCTCACGGTTACGTTCGACTTCTTCACGCATCGCTGGGAAGAAGCTTACACGTACTGTTGCATCCTTTTCCACTTTAGCATAGAGTTCTGGATACACAATGTCATCTGGACTCTCCCCCGTTAAAGCAACATCTCCAACAGCGGTCACGCCCATTTGGTTTAGGTAAGCCATATACTCTTTTAAGGCTTGTTCTTCGTCATTTTTATAGACTGACAATACTTTTGATAAATAATAGATAGCTTTTGCTTCCAGAAATACGCCTGTCAGTTCGCCGTCTTCCACTACGGCTTCTCCACCGATGTTTTGTGGGATAGCTTCTGGTGTTAAGTCCAACACCTCTAGCGCCTTGGAATTCAGCCAAATCGTATGCGCATCCCCTGCGATTAAGCAGATGGGTACGTCTGTAGAAGCTTTATCTAAGTCTTCTTTCGTTGGTAAGATTTGTTGACCAAAGTCGCTTGCATACCAGCCAATTCCGATTTTCCATCCATTATATACAGGAATAGAAGCTGCTTGAAGAACCACTTCTTCTATCGTTGGTCCTCCAACGGCCTTCATCTTTCCTAAATGAATTAAGGCTGATAAATATAAATGCACATGCGCATCAATAAAACCAGGGACCACTAGCTTATCGCCTGCATCTAGCACTTCACCTTCAACAGGTGAATCATATTCCAAATGGTTTACAATGCGACCATCTTTAATTTCTAAAATACCAGCTACTGCAGTCGTTGTATTTCCTATAAAGAGGTTTTTAGCTTTTAAATAATAATGCATGTTATAACCCCATCTTGAAGTCTAAGAAGGCTTCGTTATATTTTTGAATCCAATCATTTCCTAGATATTCATAATGTTCTAATGAATTAATAATTTCTTCTGAAGGATAGTAGGTTTCATCAGAAACCACTTCTGGATCCATCAATTCTTTTGCTTTTTCGTTCGGTGTCGAATACCCTACATACTCCGCATTTCTTGCTGCATTTTCTGGGCGAAGCATAAAGTTAATAAAGGCATAAGCACCTTCAACATTGACAGCCGTATGCGCAATTGCGAAGTTATCTGTCCAAACCGCACTTCCATCTTTTGGCAAGATATATTGTACATTTGGATTTTCCTCCGCTACTGCAGCAGCATCCCCAGAATACCCCATTCCGATTGGAGCTTCTTCAAGTTTCATCATTGTTTTAATTTCTTCATTCAGTACAGCACGCACATTAGGGCTCAGCTGTTTTAATTTCTCTTTGGCAGCTTTTAATTCTTCATCGTTTTTAGAGTTCAATGAGTACCCTAATGATTGAAGAGCCATCCCGAGCGCTTCACGGTTTCCATCTAAAATAAGTACTTTATTTTTGAAATCTTCTTTCCATAAATCACTCCATGTTTGGATGCTTTCTGGATCGATATATTTCGTATTGACCATAATTCCGACTGTCCCCCAGAAATACGGAATCGTATATTGATTTCCATTATCCACTGGACTATTTAATAAGAAAGGAGAAATATTTTCTAGTCCTTTAATCTTTGAATGGTCGAGTTTTTGAAGTAAATTTTGACTGACTAATTTCGTAATGCTTGATTCACTCGGAAAGACGATATCATAACGTGTCCCACCTTGTTTTAATTTGGCTTCCATCGCATCATTTGAATCAAATGTTTCATAGACAACTTGAATGCCTGTTTCTGCTTCAAATTCCTTAATTAATTCTGGATCGATATAGTTCCCCCAGTTAAATAGGAATAGTTGCTGTTGTTCTCCCGAAGTTTCTACTTCTTCCGTAGATTCCTTTGCTTGAAGCATGTTTTTTACTCCAAATAAAATAGCAACCATTGCAAGAATTGCAACGATTAAAGATACTAGTTTTTTCATTTATAACCCCTTCTCATTAAAAAAACTGCTTTTAATACAGTATGACACCTAGATTAAAAGCAGTTCTCATTCTTATTTAGATTTTACGTAGTTCTTACCGTTAGCGGCTGGTCCTTCCGATTTTCCAATGAATCCTACCAATACAATGATAGTAATCAAATATGGAGCAATCGTCAAGCCAATTGATGGGATATCTTTAATTACTGGAATATAATTTCCAATTACCCCTAAACTTTGTGCTAAACCAAAGAGTAATGCCGATAGCATAACGCTCACTGAATTCCACTTACCAAAGATCATCGCAGCCATCGCAATGAACCCTTGACCAGCGATAGTTGTTGCTGAGAAGTTCAGCGTAATCGATTGAGCAACGATTGCTCCCCCAATTCCGGCTAAGAATCCTGAAATTAAAACTCCTGAAAAACGCATACGGTAAACATTAATTCCTAATGTATCTGCTGCTTGTGGATGTTCCCCTACAGAACGTAGACGTAATCCGAATTTTGTTTTATTTAAAATCACCGCACAGACAAAAGATAATCCAATCGCTAAGTAAGCTGGAACAAATGTATCTGTAAAGAAGATTTTACCAATAATTGGAATCGAACTTAATACTGGAATCGTTGTTTTACCAAAATAGTTCGTAATGATTTCTGTTTGTCCGATTTCGTTATACATCAAGCGACAAAGGAACACCGTTAAGGCTGGCGCTAATAAATTTAATACCGTTCCTGAGATGATGTGGTCGGCACGTAAGTAAACTGTTGCTACCGCGTGAATGGATGAGTATAACATACCAGCTAGTGCGGCTACACCAAGTGCAACCCATGGCGTCCAAGAACCAAATTGCGGAGCAAACGCCAAGTTAAACACCGCTGAAGCAAAAGCCCCGACGACCATTGTTCCTTCAAGACCGATATTTACAATCCCGCTTCGTTCTGAGAAGATACCACCAAGCCCTGTTAAAATCAGTGGCGTTGAGTAGATGAGCATGTTCCCAACAACTACTTGTAAAAGTGTTACTAAATCCATTTCTCATTACCCCTTTCTCTTCCCAATTTGAGGGAATTTATCAACAATAACTTGCATTAAGTAGTTCGCACCTACAAAGAAGATGATAAATGCAACTACGATAGACACGACTTCTGTTGGAATCTTCGCAAGGAGCGGCATTGAAATCCCACCGATACGAAGAATCGCAAATACTAATGAAGAAAATAGAATTCCAATTGGATTACTTAACCCCAGAAGTGCTACTGCCATTCCGTCCCATCCAATACTTGGAAGACTTTCTGAAGCAAAGGCATTTTGGAAAGTTCCTAACCCTTCCATTACTCCACCAAGACCCGCTAAGGCACCTGAAATGACCATTGCAAGAATAATCGTCTTCTTCGCGCTCATCCCTGCATATTCAGCCGCGTGTTTGTTTAATCCTACTGTTTTTAATTCAAAACCAGTTGTCGTCTTATTCATAATAAGCCAAACCACGAAGACTGCTGCAATTGCAATAAAGAGACCTCCATGCAAGGTGGATTTCCCTGTTAGTTGATATAAGAATTGCATTTTTAAACTTGCTGCTTCTGGAACTGAAGCTGTGATTTCGGCTTTTTCCGTTAAAACTTCACGAATAATGTAGTTTACGATATGAAGGGCTGTATAGTTAAGCATGATGGTTACAATCACTTCGCTGGCATTAAAGTATGCTTTTAAGTAACCCGCAATCCCTGCCCAGATAGCACCAGCAAGCATCCCCATGAAAATACATAATGGTAAGAGGATGATTTTTGGTAAATCTGGTAATAAGAGACCTGTTGCAACAGATGCAAACCATCCGACTAATGCTTGTCCTGCAACCCCGATATTGAAGAAACCTGCGTAACTTGCAAACGCAAATCCAAGAGCTACAAGAATTAAAGGTGTGGCCTGTCGTAATGTTTCACCAATATAGTATGGTTTTCCAAGCGAACCTTTAAGTAGCGCTGAATACCCTTTTACAACATCAAATCCGAATACCCACATGATGATGGCTCCGACTAATAGCCCAAGCACCACTGAAAGGACCGGAATAAGAATCTTTTTGTATTTTGAATTTTTCATCTTACAACGCCTCCTGTTCCTTGGCTCTTACTTGTTCTCTTGTCGAACCCGCCATTAATAATCCTAATTCAGTTTCATTTGTTTCTTTGGTATCTAGCACGTCTACGATACGACCTTCATACATTACAGCAATACGGTCCGCAACATTTAAAATTTCGTCTAATTCAAAACTCATCAGTAATACTGCTTTTCCTTTATTCCGTTGATCAATTAAACGCTTATGAATGTATTCAATCGCACCTACGTCTAACCCACGTGTTGGTTGTGCTGCAATGAGTAAACTTGGGTCACGGTCAATTTCACGAGCAATAATCGCTTTTTGTTGATTCCCACCAGATAGAGCTCCAGCAGCCACTGTAGGACTAGTAGTACGCACGTCAAATTCTTCAATTAAACGTTCTGCTAAATCTACAAAGGCTTTCTTATTTAAGAAGCCATTCTTCGATAATGGTTCTTTATAGTATGTTTGGAGTCCGATATTTTCATCGAGTCCCATTTGAAGAACAAGACCATGTTTATGACGGTCTTCTGGAATATGTCCAAGGCCCCCTTCTGTACGTTGTCTTGTAGGTAACTTCGTGATGTCTTTTCCATCTAGTTCAATCGTTCCACTTTCAATAGCACGTAATCCAGATAAAGCTTGAATGAGTTCTGACTGTCCGTTTCCGTCAACCCCAGCAATCCCGACAACTTCACCGTGTCTCACCGTTAAATTCAGCCCCTTAACAGCTTCGATGCCACGACTATCTTTCACAACTAAATCTTTAATCACTAAAGCCTCTGTTGTTGGTTTAGCAGCTTCTTTTTGTGTCTTGAAGGATACAGAACGTCCGACCATCATATCGGCTAATTCTTGGTCCGTTACATTACCAATCTCAACAGTGCCAATCACATTTCCACGACGGATAACGGTACAACGGTCCGCAACGGCTTGAATTTCCTTAATCTTATGAGTAATTAAGAAGATGGATTTTCCTTCTTTCGTTAATTGCTTCATGATTATTATGAGTTCTTCGATTTCTTGCGGAGTTAACACTGCAGTAGGTTCATCAAAGATTAAAATATCCGCACCACGATACAATGTCTTCAAAATTTCAACACGTTGTTCCATCCCAACTGTAATATCTTCAACCTTTGCATCAGGGTCTACAGCAAGATGGTACTTTTTAGAAAGTTCCATAATTTCTTTTTTTACCGCATTTTTATCGATAAAACCGAACTTTGTTTGCTCCTTACCGAGGATAATGTTCTCCACTACGCTAAATTTCTTAACAAGCATAAAGTGTTGGTGAACCATTCCAATCTTTAATCGATTCGCTGTATTTGGCGAATCAATCTTTGTCGGTACACCATTGACTTTAATTTCTCCTTCCGTTGGTTCTAATAACCCCGAAAGGATATTCATTAAAGTCGATTTCCCTGCTCCGTTTTCTCCAAGAAGAGCATGGATCTCTCCTTTTTTCAATGTTAAATCAATCTGATTATTCGCTACAAAGTCGCCAAACTTCTTCGTGATGCCCTTCATCTCAATCACAAATGTTTCTTCTACCAATCGTCTCACCCCACAAAGTGTTCTATGTATACAAAAGTAGGAGCGAAGAAATACGTATTCTCTTCAGCTCCTACTCCTCTCAATTCAAGTTCGTTTATTTAAAATTAAGGTTTCGCAGGAACTTCTTGTTTTCCTTCGATAATTGCTTTTTTGAATACAGCAATTTTTTCCTTAACTGCGTCTGATAATTGACCATCTGTTAAACCAACACCATTATCAGATAATCCGTAAAGTACTTGTTCACCACCGTGGTAGTTTCCTTTAGAAGCATCTTCACTAAATTTGATTAGCGCTTGTTTTACACCTTTAAGTGTAGATGCCAATGTTACATTACGAGAGTCGTTCACTTTACCTTCTGCTTGTTGGTCTTGGTCAACCCCGATTACCCAAATTTGACGATCTGGGTTAGCTTCAACGATTGATTTAGCTGCTGCGAATACTCCAAGTCCTGCACCACCAGCTGCTGCATAAATAATGTCAACATCTGAAGCGTACATTGCTTCTGCAAGAGATTTTGCTTTAGCACCATCTGAGAATGATTCAGCATATTGAATTTCAACAGTTGCTTTAGGATTTACTGCTTGAACCCCTGCTTTAAAACCAGCTTCGAATTTGTCTAATGCTGGACCGTGCATACCACCGATGAAAGCTACTTTATTTGTTTTAGTTGTTAAACCAGCTGCAACTCCTGCAAGGAACGCTGCTTCATGGTCTTTGTAGTTGATTGAAGCAACGTTTGGTTGTTCAACCACACTATCGATAATCGCAAAGTGAGCATCTGGATTTGCTTTTGCTGCTTCGTCAACAGCTTTTTGTAATTTAAATCCGATTGCGAAAATAATATTGTACTCATTTAATACCGCAGTATTGAGGTTTGTAGCGTAATCAGATTCAGCTTTTGAAAGAATGTAATCTACACCATTGCCCTTAGTTTTACCACCATTGTTTTTGCCCCATTCAAGCAATCCTTCCCAAGCACCTTGGTTAAATGATTTATCATCGACACCACCAGTGTCTGCAACCATTACCGCTTTGAAGTTGTCTGAAGAGCCTGCGCTTTGAGAAGATGCTTGTAAACTGTCAGATTTTGACCCGCCACATGCTGCTAATAGTGCAGTCGCACCAAGTGTCAATGCAAATAAAGCTAAATTCTTTTTAGTTTTCACGATAAAAAACCTCCAATAAATGATTTACTACAGTCATTCTAACATAAATAGAATGAAAATCAAGCTAAATCTTTTCATTGGAGGTAATTTTTATGAAAAACGTTCGGATTTTACATTTTTATGCGTTGGTTTCACCTGGTTCGGAAGCGTCATTTTCATTGAAAACATGAACATTAACTTTTCTTCCTTTACTTCCATCAGCAGGTCCAACATAGCCACGCGCTTCTAAATCATCAATTATACGCGCTGCACGGTTAAATCCGATACGGAATCTTCTTTGTAAATAAGAGGTACTAATCGTTTCTTGTTCTTTTAATAGTTCAATCACTTCGTAGAATAGTTCGTCTTCTGGTTCACTTCCACCTGCAGAAGTTGTATTTTCTGAAGGCATCATCGCTTCATCATACTCTACTTCTTGTTGATTCTTAACAAAATCAACGATACGTTCGACTTCTTCGTCTGTTAGGAATGCTCCTTGTACACGAATTGGTTTATTTTCACCCATTGGCATATAAAGCATATCCCCACGACCTAGAAGTTTCTCAGCACCATTGGCGTCAATAATCGTACGAGAGTCTGTACCACTGGATACTGCAAATGCGATACGAGAAGGAACGTTGGCTTTAATAATCCCTGTAATAACGTCAACGGATGGACGTTGTGTTGCAAGAATCATATGAATTCCGGCAGCACGGGCCATTTGCGCAAGACGAATAATCGCATCTTCCACCTCATTACTTGCAACCATCATTAAGTCCGCAAGCTCGTCTACAATCACGACGATATAAGGAAGTGTTGGGTTATTTTCGCCAGTTTCACGATTATATTGTTCGACATGAGCGTTATATCCATCGATATTACGCATTCCCATTGAAGCGAATAATTCGTAACGTTTTTCCATCTCAGCTACTACTTTTTGTAAGGCTTGAGCCGCTTTACGAGGGTTCGTTACAACCGGAGTTAATAGATGCGGAATGCCATTATACACATTCAACTCTACCATCTTCGGATCGATCATCATTAATTTCACTTCATGTGGTTTAGTCTTCATTAAAATACTTGTAATAATGCCGTTAATACATACGGATTTACCAGAACCTGTTGACCCGGCAATGAGCATATGCGGCATTTTTGTAATATCACAAAGACGAACATTACCAGAGATATCTCTTCCCAATGGTACGTCTAATGGTTTTGGTGATTGAATCGCTGATTGAATCACATCGCTAAAGGAAACAAAACTTGTTTGGCTATTTGGAACTTCAATTCCCACATAAGGCTTTCCTGGAATTGGAGCTTCGATACGAATATCCTTAGCTGCAAGTGCGAGTGCAATATCATCACTCAAGTTGACAATCTTACTTACTTTCACACCAATCGCTGGTTGAATTTCGTATTTTGTAACAGCTGGTCCTAGCATTGGGTTTGGCATTACTTTGGCATCCACACCAAAACTTGCAAAGGTACGCTCTAAAATACGCATATTCCGTTCTACAATCGTACGTTCATTTGATTGATCCGATTGTTGTACGGGATTTAATAAGGTCACTGGTGGTAATTGATAATCTTCATCATTTTGTTCACCACTCATTGAAAGTTCCCCGATATCTTCCCCATCATCCTCAAACTCAGGCTCCTCCGCTTTTGGAACGGCTACAGGAGCTACTGGTTCTACAGGCGCTACTGGTTCCACTGGAGGAATCGGTTCTACTGGTTCTACCATTGGAGACGTTGAATATTCTGCCTCAGTTAATGTTTCATCTTCATATTCATCAAAGAATACATCCTTCATTCGGTCTAATAATGAATGAGGTTTTCTTGGTTCTTTTGGTTTTGCAGGGGTTTCCGTTTGTACAGGTGCCACATCTGTTGTAACAGAGGTAGTAACAACCTGCTCTTCTTTTTCTTGTTCTTCTTCCATACGGCGGGCTTCACGTTCCGCTTTACGCACGGCTAATTTTTCAGATGCATTAGCTGTTTGCGTACGTACGAAATCCATCACATCACTTAAATGGACGTTAAAAATTAATAATGCACTACATACTAATAATAAGAATACGAGTAAATATGTTCCCCATTGCGAAACAAGGAAATACGTACAAGAATAAAGGAGAGTTCCCAATACCCCACCACCGAGACGTTGAGAAACGGTATTTGAAGTAAAGTCCACCATAAAGCGACTCATCATCTCTTGGAATACTGGAGAACCGGAACTAGTGAAACTACTATAGGTCATCACAGACACAAATAGAAGTAGTGCCACACTTGATGAGATTGCAGCCGCAGTCCATCTCCAAATGATTTTAGGCATTCTTCCACGGAATAACATTCCAAATCCAGCTAGAACGCCGCACACTCCACCGAAAACAAATAAATCTCCGATAAAGAAACGAATCAGATTCGCAAAGAATTTTCCAAGGAAGCCTAATTGAAAAATAGCTAATATACTATAGACAATAATAAATACTGCAACAGCTTCAATGGATAAAAACGGATTTGTATTCTTTGTATTTTTTCGTTGTGTTTTTTTCTTCGTTTGTTTAGCCACGTTCTTCTCCTTTCAACTCTACTAATTGATTCTTCTCATCGACTAAAATGAGCCCGTGGAATACTTGAACATCACATTCACACGACACACAATATTCTTTTTCTTCTTTTGTCCAAAAGGCAACAGCACTCTCTCCCTTTGCACGCTTTTCTGGATAATTTGATTCAAGTCTTTCTTCATGCTTCGTAAAGCTTTCGTACGCTTCTTCTAATGTACTAAAAACTTCAGTCGAAACAATCATTTTCTCCCAGTCGTCAAAAAACCACCATGGTTCATCCTGACCTACTGTTTCAATTACTTTAAACATGTTTTCACCTCGTCTATTAGTATACCAAATTTTGCGAAATCATGGTAATCTTGTTTCATAGAGATGAGAAATAATTTATGATTTAGGAGGTCTTTCCATGATTACAAGACAAATTCGCGTCTGGGGACGTGTTCAAGGGGTTGGTTTTCGCTTTTTCACACAACAATTAGCGATCCAACTCGACCTGTGCGGAACCGTTCAAAATAAAATGGATGGCTCTGTATTTGCGGTAGCACAAGGTGAGGAAAAAGCTGTCACTCGTTTTATGGAAAGAGTTAAAGCCTCTACTTCCCCTTACGGACGTGTGGATCGCTATGAAGAAAGCGAGGTCTGTGACGCTCCGCTATACACAAAGTTTCAAATTATATAAAGAACGTTGCTATTTCAACGAAACACGTGTACAATAAATCATGTCATTAAATGAAAAGGAAAGTGATTATGAAACTAACAAAAAAAGCTCAACTGCTATTCGTTGCAACAGTTCTTCCCCTACTACTTGCGGGATGTACCGTTCAATATAATGAAAATAAGGAACCAATTGGTTGGCTCTATAATTATTTAGTAGTCCCAACACAATGGTTATTAAACCAAATTGCTTCTGTATTTAACGGAAACTACGCGATTGCAATTGTGATTGTATCAATACTTGTTCGTGTCCTATTGATGCCAACACAATTCCATCAAATGAAAACAATGCTTGTCCAACAAGAAAAAATGGCAGTATTAAAACCTTATATTGCTGAGATTACTGCTCGTGCAGAACAAGCATCAACTCCTCAAGAGAAACTTGCAATCCAACAAGAACAAATGGAGTTATACAAATTAAACAATGTCTCATTAATGG
Source organism: uncultured Carnobacteriaceae bacterium (assembly GCA_938039195.1). Taxonomy (GTDB): domain Bacteria; phylum Bacillota; class Bacilli; order Lactobacillales; family Aerococcaceae; genus Granulicatella. Next base: position 18,771 of record CALHVK010000131.1, on the reverse strand, counting down.
GCGGTATCGGTTCAGGATGTTTACCAATCTTGATTACACTCCCAATCTGGAGCGGATTGTATAACGCGATTCTATTATCAAACGAAATTTCAAGCAGTGATTTCATGGGAATCAACCTTGGAGCACAATTCTTACCAATTGCCCTTGCGACAATGGTGGCTTACTATGTTCAATCAGTAGTCAGCCAAATGGGAATGGACGAAGAAACGAAAAAACAAAGTCGTTCAATGAACTACATTCTTCCAATAATGATGTTCATGATGACTTTCCAATCACCAGCTGGGGTTGGTATTTACTTCTTCATCTCTGCCCTTATCCAAATTTTACAATCATGGATTCAAAACACATATATTCGTCCAAAAATTAAAGCTCAAATCGACGAAGAATTAAACCATGAAAACATTGTGTTACCACAACGTACAACACCACGTAAAACAGCTCAAAAAGCAACTCAACAAGAAACGTTCGCACAACGTCAAAACAAAACTGGTGGCCGTAACGCTGGTAAACAAAACCGTAGATAATAACGCAAAATACCTTTGAGAAATTTTCTCAAAGGTATTTTTTTATGCAAGTTGTATCATGCATGATACGTATCACAGATGATACACTTTAATTTTTCAACTGCTTTTGTATCAAAAATGATACGTATCATTTTTGATACAACTGACTTTTTCAACTGAGGATGTAACAATTATGAACCGTAACAAAAATGTGACATTCGCAAAAAAAGACATAACGAACCTCGTCGCTATGTCTTTTCCTGCTAATTTTATTCTTGCATCATCCCTGCTTGGAGTTGATACATCTTATAATAGAGCCCTTCTTTTTCTAGAAGTTCTGTATGCGTTCCGCTCTCTACGATTTCTCCTTTATCCAATACAAAGATTTGGTTAGCATCTTGAATCGTCGATAATCGGTGCGCAATCGCTAAAGTAGTACGCCCGTTTCTCATTTTCTTAAGAGACGTTTGAATGACTTCTTCGGTTTGCGAATCGATATTAGCAGTTGCTTCATCCAGAATCAGAATTTTCGGATTGGCCGCAATCGTTCGTGCAAAGGCGATTAATTGACGCTCGCCGCTTGAGAACGTTGAGCCCTTTTCAGACACTTTATTGTCATATCCTTGTGGCAGTTGCTCGATAAAATGATGCGCATCCACGAATTCGCTTGCTTGTTTGACTTCTTCGTCCGTGATGTCTTGGTACATACGAATATTGGAAGCCACTGTTCCATGGAACAAGAAAGGATCTTGAAGCACGAGTCCAATTTTATCGCGAAGGACTTCCTGTGAATAACGTTGAATTGGAATATCATCAATCAAGATTTCTCCTTCTTTGAAATCATAGAATCGTAAGAAGAGATTCATAATAGAAGATTTCCCTGACCCAGTTGACCCAACAAAGGCAACCGTCTCTCCTGGATTCACCACAAAGTTAATATTCTTTAATACATTCCGTTTTCCATCATAAGAGAAAGTAACGTTTTTAAACTCAATCTTCCCATCTTTAATCTCAGTCACCTTCCCAAGTTGTTCAGGTTCGTAATCCGTATTATCGATTACTTCAAAGACACGAGTTGCTGCAATCATCGATGTTTGAATAATCGAGAAGTTTTGCGTCACATCAATTAATGGATTAAATAACTGATTTGAGAATTGAATAAAGGCGTACATCACCCCTGCTGTCACTCCTGCTACTTCCCATGTAATGCCAAAGTATAAAATAATGACCGCATAGGCAACAAGTTTCAACAGCGACATCGCTGGACGAAGGAACAGACTATTCACATTAATCGAACGATTCGAGAATTGCACATGCTCCTCGTTAATTTGTTCGAATTCTTTTCTTAAACGTTCTTCTTGGTTAAATGCCTGAATCATCTTCATCCCGTCAATACTTTCTGCTAGCTTCACGTTAATCTCGCTGAGCTTCTCACGCGTCTTACGAATCACACTATGAGAGAGACGGTTATAGATTTTAATAGAGGCAAACATCACCGGAATAAAGAGAACCATTAATATCGTAAGGCCAACATTCATACTAAACATTGCAGACAATGTGGCCACGACGATAAATAAGGTGCTTAAAAACATCGAGAAAATCGAACTAAACATATCGCTGACCGCCTGTGTATCGTTGGTTAACCTGGAAACGATGGCTCCAGCTGGTGTTGTATCAAAGTACGTCATATTGAGTTTTTGCATATTCGAAAAGGCCTCTTGACGTAAATCCCGTACAACACTGTTGGATACATAGCTAAAGGCATAGGTCCCAATATACGTTAATAACACTCGCAGTAAGAATAGTGAGTAGTAAACCATAAGGAGCCAGTACCCCTCATTCCATGTGCCCTTATCAATATACGTATCGATATAATAACGGGCCATTAGTGGAATCACTGTTGCAGTCACACTGGATAAGAGGATAAATAAAATCGCAATCGTACTAGCCATCTTATACCGCCATAAATAGGCAATGAGTCGATTAAAGGTCTTAAAGTTCAACCGCGTCTCCCCCTTCCTCAAGTGTCGCTTCAAGCTGTTGACGGTCGTAGGTTTTCGCATACCAACCACCAAGCGCCATTAATTCTTCATGCGTTCCTTTTTCAACAATACGTCCATCTTGGAGCACGATGATAAGGTCCGCATGCACAATCGCTGATAGACGGTGCGCCGTGATCATTGTTGTTTTATCTCTGCGTTCACGTTTTAAGTTTTCCAAAATTAAATGCTCTGTCTTGGCATCAACAGCCGATAACGAATCATCTAGCATTAAGATTTCAGGGTTCACAATAAGTGCGCGTGCCATCGATAGACGTTGTTTTTGACCGCCTGATAAAAGCACACCCTTCTCCCCAATTAAGGTATCGAACCCTTGCGGCATCGCCATGATATCGTTATAGAGTCCGCAGATTTTAGTAGCTTCTACAACGGCTTCGTCAGAAAGCGTTGGATTTCCAAAACGAATATTGTCTTTAATCGACATCGCAAATAGAATCTGTTCTTGTGGTACATAGCCTATCAGCGCACGCAAGTCTTTAATGCGATATTCTTGAATGGAACGTCCATTCATCAAAATCTCTTCTTTTCCTGCATCATATTGACGTAGGAATAATTTTAAGAGTGTTGATTTCCCAGAACCTGTTGGGCCCACAATCCCCAGCGTTTGCCCTTTGTGAAGGTTAAATACTACGTCTTGTAACGTTGGCACATCTTCGTATTGGAAATTATGAATAGCAACAACAATCTCACGAGCTTCTGTAATTGGAAGTGCCTGTGGAGTTTCTTCGACTTCGCTTGTTTCTTCCAATAATTTTTCAATACGGCGATATGAGATACTTGCACGTTGACCGATATTAAGGAGCCAACCAATGGCTTGAAGCGGCCACACTAGCATATCTAGGTACGTCATGAAGGTAATCATTTCCCCCACTGTAAATTCTCCGCGTTGGATTAAATAACCACCATATCCCAAACTGATTAAGTAGCTGAGCCCCACGAAAATAAGAACAATTGGATCGAATAGATTATTATATTTTGCGGCGTTGTTATTCTTCTTCCATGCATCTTGGTTCGTTTTCCAAAACGATGCAGTTTCTTTTTCGCCATAGCCAAATGATTTCGTCACTTTTATCCCAGAAACACTCTCGTTCACATGGTTATTCAATAACGAAAAGGCTTCTTGTGATTCCTTAAAACTCTGATGCTCTGCACGAACCACGATATTCGTCGCAATCGCAAGGAGTGGTAATGGAATAATCGCAACGAGTGTCACTCGCCAATCTAGCACAAAGAACATCGTTGCTAAAGTCACTAATGCTGTAATCGAGGCATCGACAGCCGACATCACACCTCCACCAGCCGTCATGACTACCGCATTCACATCATTGGTTGCATGCGCCATCAAGTCTCCAGAGCGATATTTTTGATAGAAGCTTGGAGACATGCTTGTAAAGTGTTCGTATAATTGATTTCTCAGTCTCTGGCCTAACGAATTCGCAGTTCCAAAGATAAATAGGCGCCATACGAAACGGAGTCCGTACATGGCAACTGCTGAAAGGAGCAATAGCAGTAAGTTCCATAATAAAGACGATGTTGTTAGCGTCTTGAGGTCGATGGAATCGACGACTTCCCCAATCACTCTTGGTGGAATCAGATTGAAAACACTGACGAGCGATAATGCAATGATTCCAATCGTGTATCGTTTCCACTCTAATTTAAAAAACCATGATAATTTCTTTAATAAATACATGTTTCTCTCCTTTCACGCGTCAATCTATTGTACTATAGTCCCCTATCTATTTCATACAATAAGTTCTAAAAAAGACAATCCTTCTCTTGTTGGAAAAGGATTGCCTATTACTTAGTTTTTCTTTTGTGTTTGCGGATAAATCCATAAGAAGACAACAAGTGCCAAAACTCCTAAAGTCGTTACAAAGATGATACTTGTTTGTCCTGCTGTTACTAGATTGGAATCAAACGAGCTGAAAATACGAGCGATAATCGTTGTTGAAATTGCACCAGTGAACTGTTGCAAGGTATTCACGATACTATTTCCATCCGCTTGAATTTCCGGTTTCAACTGAGCTAACGAATATGTTACGTTACTTCCCATTACAAATCCAATCCCTGTCATAAAGATGACGTTGAGGGCTAATAAAGGATAAATCGTCAATCCTGGGAAGAAGAAGCTGATGGCTACTCCCCCAACAACTGCAAAGATTAACCCTGTTAAGAGTGGTTTTAGTGGACCTGATTTATCATACCAGCGACCAGACAAGGCTGAAAGTACGGCTACCATCGCAGCTCCTGGGAACATAAAGAGCCCTGCCACTGTGGCTGTTTCGCCCCACGCTAATTGAATGTAGTTTGGATAAATAAACGATAATCCTAGTACCATTCCTTGGAAAGCTAGGACGATATATAATGTCGCGTTAAACGTCGCAAATTGGAACGGTTTGAACGACAAGAGCGCATTTTCTCGGTTAAAGTAGAAGAATGCTGCAAAAGCTATAACCACTACTCCAAGATAGACAACTGATAAATGTTCAATCGCCATTAGTAAGCTTGCAAGTCCAATCCCTAATGTGACAAACGCCATTAAATTAAACGGTTGTTTCTTCGGAGATTCTTCTGCTGGAATCGCCCAAAGACCCATCACTAACGAGAATACTAAAAATGGAATCAATGCGTAGAAAATCGCACGCCATCCGAATGCGCTTGAGACAACTCCACCAAATGTCGGACCGATTGGTGGAGCTAGTGCTGTTGTCATCGCTCCAATCCCAATGACGGTTCCATGTTGATGAAGCGGAACTTGGGATAATACGATATGGAACATTAGCGGAAGCGCAATTCCTGTTCCTATCCCTTGCATAAAGCGTCCAAGTAATAAAATCAGTAAGTTTGGTGAAATACAGTCAATTAAGACCCCACCAATAAATAAAAGGTTCGCTGCCAAGAAGAGTTGGCGAATCGTGTAGTTTCGTGTTAAATAAGCCGTAATTGGAACGACAATGGCAATGGCTAGTAAGTATCCTGTTGTGACCCATTGAATCCCTGAAGAATCTGTATTGAATTCTGTCATAAGGGTCGGGAAGGTAACGTTCATTGCAGTTTCAATCAACACGCCACAAAAGCTCATAATCGCCGTTGCGACTACTGCTGGAATGACATGCCATGTTTTAGTTTGGTTTCCCATTTAGTTCTCCTTTCTTTGCGTTATCTTCACCATAAAAAAACCGCAACCTTACTAGACAGTAAGATGTTGCGGTTTAAATTATTTTATAACGCTGTTTCCTAACGTTTTTTCTTTAATTTTTTCAATTTATTTTGTTTTTGACGGCGTGCGTATTGTTGCATACCGATTTGAGCGAGTTTGTTTCCACGTCCGCCCATGCCCATTTGGTTCATCATGCCTTCTAAGCCTTTCATATTACCGTTGGACATTTGGTTCATCATCTTCTTAGACTCGTTGAATTGTTTAATTAAACGGTTCACTTCAGCAAGAGGACGAGCCGAACCTGCCGCAATCCGTTTACGACGAGCCTGTGATAAGATATCTGGATTTTCACGTTCTTGTGGAGTCATTGATAAGACAATAGCTTTCATACGTGCTGTATCTTTTGGATCCACTTTTAAGTCGTTTAGACCAGCCATTTTATTCAAGCCTGGAATCATCTTCAAGATATCCTCAAGCGGTCCCATCTTATTCACTTGGTCTAATTGGTCGATAAAGTCATTAAAGTCAAAAGTGTTTGCTTTAATTCTATCCGCCATCTCTTGCGCTTTTGCTTCATCGAAGTCTTGTTGCGCCTTCTCGATAAGGGTCATCATATCCCCCATACCAAGAATACGAGAAGCCATACGTTCTGGATAGAAGATTTCGAAGTCTTCTAATTTTTCCCCACGACCTGTAAACTTAATTGGTTTTCCTGTAACGGAACGAATCGATAGAGCCGCACCACCACGAGTATCCCCATCAAGTTTTGTAAGAATCACCCCTGAGATATCCAAACGTTCATTAAATGTTTGAGCCACGTTTACGGCATCTTGCCCTGTCATTGAGTCGACAACGAGTAAGATTTCGCTTGGATTTGCGACTGCCTTGATGTTTTGTAATTCTTCCATCAAGTTTTCGTCAATATGCAAACGACCGGCCGTATCGATAATGACTAAGTCGCGACCATCGATTTTCGCTTTTTCAATCGCTTGTTTTGCAATTTCCACTGGGCTTACTTGATTTCCAAGTGAGAACACTGGGAAGTTTAATTGTTTCCCTAATGTTTGTAATTGGTCAATCGCGGCTGGACGGTACACGTCGGCAGCAACTAGTAATGGGCGTTTCTTTTCATGTTTTGCCATGAACGAAGCCAATTTACCAGCAGTTGTTGTTTTACCGGCCCCTTGTAGACCGACCATCATCACTACCGTTGGCGGTTTCGCTTCGAAACGGAACGGCGCTTGTTCGCCCCCCATTAATTCTGTTAATTCTTCGTTAACGATTTTAACGACTTGTTGCGCTGGTGATAATGCTTCAAGCACATTCGCACCTAATGCACGTTCGTTCACTTTACGCACGAAGTCTTTTACAACTTTGAAGTTAACGTCGGCTTCTAAAAGCGCAAGACGCACTTCACGCATCATTTGTTTTAAGTCAGCTTCCGTAATTTTTCCTTTTCGAGAAACGGAAGTCATCGCATTTTGCAGGCGATCTGATAATCCTTCGAATGCCATAATTTCACTCCTTGAGTTTATTTATTCATCTCTTGTAATTTTGAAACGATTGAAGCAAGCTGTGTTGCCTCAGGATAGTTCTTTTGAATTTCTTTTTCTAATTCATCATAGTGCTCTTGGCGTTTATAGAAATCAGCGACTAGATGTAATTTCTCTTCGTAGTTTTCTAATAGTTTTGCCGAGCGGCGGATATTATCATATACTGCTTGACGGCTTACGTCAAATTCTTCGGCGATTTCACCAAGCGAATAATCATCCCCATAATAGAGCTCCATATATTCGAGTTGTTTATCGGTTAAAAGGCTGCCATAGAACTCTACAAGCAAGTTCATTTGCGTTGTTTTTTCTAATTCCATTCATTGCCCTCCCTTAAACTCATATCTTTTATTATAGCAAAGTTCTACCCTTTTCGCTATTAAAAATAAGCGCTAGAATCACTTCTAACGCTTTTTATAAGCTTCAATCAGCGCTTCAATTTCAGCCAAAGTTTTCGCAAAATGAATCCTGCTTCTGTCTTCTTCACTTAGTAAGTTCGTCTCTACCATTTTGTCGAAAAAGGCTTCTAAATGATCGTAGTAACCTTCCATATTATAGAAAATACAGATGCCCTGTGTTTGGCCTACACGCACCCAAGAAACCACTTCTGCGATTTCTTCAAGAGTTCCAGGACCACCAGGAAGCGCAATATATGCATCACTGAGTTCAATCATCTGATTTTTACGCTCGGACATCGTTTCCACGATATGAAGTTTCGTGATATCTTGTTTGGCAATTTCTCGCTCTACAAAAAACTGCGGCATCACGCCAATGACTTTGCCGCCTTCGTTCATCACGGCAGTAGCAACTAAACCCATTAGTCCTGTATTTCCACCACCATAGACAAGCGTGTGGTGATTTTTTGCCATCCACTTCCCTAGTTCTTCTGTCTTTTTGTCAAATGCAGGGCAATTACTTTGGCTTGCCGCACAATAAACTGCAATATTCATATGTTCTCCTTTAAAACAAAGAGGCGTAATCTCTTACGCCCCTCTACTCATTTTTATTTAAACGCTGCAATAATTTCGTCAGCGATATCTTTAGAACAGATAACACCTGTTGTCTTTTTGTTAGGAACTAAGAAGTCTACTTCTTTTCCATCCACTGTACTGTAGTGTAATCCTAATTCTTTAGCAATCACCATTCCTGGTGCGATATCCCAAGGAGCTAATAATGTTGAAACATACGCTACAGATTTTCCTAAAATCACTTGAATATGCTCGATTGAAGAAGCTCCATAAGTACGAGTAACCATTGCTTTACGAATCATTTCTGCTTCTTTTTCAGTCGCTTCTAATAACATAAATCCATTTACGTTAATAGAGCTGTCGCCAATGTTGTGGATTTCAGGAGTTGAAAGACGACGGCCGTTGCAGTATGCACCGTAATCTTTAATACCGTATACGAAGCGATCACGCATCACATCGTAAATGTAGCCTAATAGACCTACACCATCTTTATATAAAGCAATCATAATACCGAAGTCTTCTTGACGTTTCACGAAGTTCAATGTTCCATCGATTGGGTCGATTAACCAAACGTAACCGTCCATTGAAGTTAATTCGTCACCGAAACCTTCTTCTCCCATGATTTTATGTGTTGGGAATTGTTCGCGAATTTTTGCGATAAAGAATTGTTCAATTTCTTTATCCACGTTTGTTACTAAGTCGTTACGGCTTGTTTTTGTATCTACTTTTAATGGTTCACCAAAGCTGTGACGAATTTTTTGTCCAGCCTCCATAATCCAGTCATTTACTAATAAGTGTGTTGCTAATAAATCCATTATTTTTTCAATCCTTCCATACGAATAATTTTTGTTGCGTTTTTACTTGCTTGGACCACACGATAAAGGCTATATCCAGATGCTTCCTCGAATTCACGACCTAGTCTCTTCTCTTCACCGATACTACGGACTACCGTTTTGAATTCTTGGTAGGCTTTTTTAAAAGCTTCTACTTGGATTCCTTTTTCGTAAGCCTCTTCGACCGCATTCCAAAGTTTGATGACTTTATTCATCTCTTCATGCGACCATTCCAAATCAATTGGATAACTATAATTGGCCATCTCGCCACCTCACAATCATACCTATTTAGTATACACTTTTTCTGCAAGAGTTTCCATTTATGCATAACAAAAATTTCTTAAAAAAGAAGATGATTCCTGCGAATCCTTGCGGATTTTTTCATTGTCGTTGTAATGGGGCACCGGCTCAAGTCTTACGTCTTTCGCCTTTAAAGCCTCAAAGCAGAAGTAAGAAATAAATTTCTACTCCTGCTAATTCGCATTTAATGCACTTTCCCATTACTACGACTATAAATCCGCAAGATTCTTCATCATCATCTTCTTTGCGCTCTCATTTTTATAAAAAAACTCTTTAGAGCTTACTAAATAGATTGATTGCTCGCAAATTAGAGAAATTCGCTCAAACTTCATCACTGCTTTTCAGTTCGATTTGTTGATAGCACGCCCTTCTAACTTAGTCCCTGCACTCTCTAACTCGAGTAGCACAGTCCCCTTTCCCTTGGGCACAAATCCCAAAAGGAAATTATTCATCTATGGATTACGTCGTATCCACGGATTCTATATTAGCAATAACGGGAATAGCATTAAAACGAATAAGAGGGCGTAGGATTTCTAATCCATACGCCCTCTTTGAGGCTTTAAAGGTGAGAGACCTTAGGCTCGAACCGATGCCCCGTTATCGCTAATATGAAGATATCCGTAAGGATACAGAGTAATCCATAAAAGTACTAATAAGCTTTTGATTATTTTCCTTCTTGGTATTCTTTTGCGATTTGCGCACCAAGCTTCGCGTTATTGTAAACAAGCTGAATATTTGTCTTCAAGCTTTCTCCGCCTGTTAACTCAACGATTTTCGCTAATAAGAATGGAGTGCTGTCTTTACCATGAATCCCTTTTTCGTCTGCTTCACGAACCGCTTGATCGATAATCGCATCGATTTTTTCGTGTGGGATTTCGTGTTCAGCTGGGATTGGGTTTGTAACTAAGATACCACCTTTAAGGCCTAGCAATTCAGAGTAACGAATCATTTCCGCTACTTCTTTTGCTGAATCAACACGGCTGTTTAATTTATACTCAGAAGTACGAGTGTAGAATGCTGGTAAGTAGTCTGTTTGATAGCCTACAACTGGCACCCCTTTTGTTTCTAAATATTCAAGAGTACGTGGTAAATCAAGAATCGCTTTAGCACCAGCGCAGACAACTGTTACTGGAGTTTGTCCTAATTCATCTAAATCGGCTGAGATATCCATTGTTTCTTCAACGCCACGGTGAACCCCACCGATACCGCCAGTTACGAATACTTTAATTCCAGCTAAGTGGGCACCAATCATCGTTGTCGCTACTGTTGTTGCTCCTAACACACCTTTAGCAAACACTTCTGCTAGGTCACGGCGAGATACTTTTGCAACTGGTTTTTCTTTTGCAAGACGTTCTAAGTCTGCTTCTTCTAAACCGATTTTGTATTTTCCATCCATGATAGCGATTGTTGCTGGAACAGCGCCATTGTCGCGGATAATTTGTTCTACCGTTTTAGCCATTTCAACGTTTTGTGGATATGGCATTCCGTGTGAAATGATTGTTGATTCTAACGCTACGACTGGTAGGTTGTTGTCTAATGCGTGTTGTACTTCCTTGCTGATTGATAATAATGGATTCATGATAAACCTCTTTCCTTTAATTGTTGATATTCTTTTTCAAATGACTTAGCGTTTAAGTCTTTTCGAACTGTTTCAATGGCTTGGACTGTATAATACGAATTCGTTAATCCGTAACCAATCGACTCTTCCAAGCTTGCTCCTTTAAGAGCTCCATAGAGCACTCCAGAAGAAAATGAATCTCCTGCTCCTGTCACATCACTGACTTGCTCTGCTTTTATGGGTGTAAAAGTCTTTACGACTCCTGTAGCATCTGCAAAGACACCACATTTGGTTCCTTTGGTAATAACGATATTTTCTACGCCATCTTTCTGCCATAAAGTAGCTAATTCAGCTAGCGTATGCTCTCCGTACCTCGTTTTGGACTCATCCGCATTGACGACAATCCAATTTACTCCTTGTAAATTATCTGGGATTCGTTTCATCTTCGGTCCGCTCACTGGAATAATCGCCAATGGAATCTTCTCAAGACTAGTCAGCTCTATGAGCGCTTGTACTGTTTCTTGCGGAAGATTCAAATCCGCAATCACTAGTGCTGCCTCTTTCACCGCTTCTTCGTGCAAAGAAAGCCACGAAGGCGTCATTTCCTCACAAATAGACATATCAGCCAAAGCCAGACACATATCTCCTTGAAGGTCCAAAATTGCAGTGTAATTCGACGTTATTTTCCCTTTTAATCGGTCTACAAGTGAAAAATCGATAATGCCTTCCGTCTCTTTTTCAAGCCACGTAAAACTTTCGTCATCTCCAGCTACCGATAACATCTTCACAGGTAGCCCCAGACGACCAAGATTTTCGGCGATATTTCTTGAAACACCACCAGCACTTAGAGACGAGACTACGGGATTACTTGTTTCGAGAACGAGATTTTCGAGCAATTGAACTTTCTTATCCACGTTCATTCCGCCGATACAAAGTACGTAGGAATCTTTAAATTTCTTGTCTTCTGACATGAAACATCCCCCTTCGTTACATAAAGGTTCTCTTGAATGAGGGTTAAAGTTCCCACCATTCGGTCTTACACGCCTCATTATAAGGGATAACCCCTTCCTCAAGCAAGCTATTCTGAAGAAAGACATAGATATTTCAAAGTTATGCGCATTAATCGTTCGGATTTAGCACAATAAAAAAAGGACTCGAAAATTCGAGTCCTCATTCGTATTCTTTAGAATTATACGTGAATTGGCATACCTAATGCTAATTCTGCAGTATCCATAACTACTTCTGATAATGATGGATGTGAGTGGATTGTTAATGCGATATCTTCCGCATTCATTCCAGCTTCAACTGCTAAACCTAATTCAGCAATAATGTCTGAAGCGTTCACGCCGGCAACTTGTGCACCAACGATAACGTTATCTTCTTTAGTAGTGATTAAACGAACGAAACCTTCAGTAGCGTTCAATGATAATGCACGACCATTTCCTGATAATGGGAATTTAGAAGCTTTAACTTGTAAACCAGCATCTTTAGCTTGTTGTTGAGTGTAACCAACTGAAGCTAATTCTGGATCAGTGAAGGCAACAGATGGCATTGCACGGTAGTCAACAGCCACTGCTTTACCTGAGATTGCTTCTGCAGCGATTTTTCCTTCGTAGCTTGCTTTGTGAGCAAGAGCTGGTCCAGGAACGATATCACCGATTGCGAAGATTGATTTAACGTTTGTACGTCCTTGGTTGTCAACTTTAACTAAACCACGGTCAGTCATTTCAACACCAGCAACTTCTAAACCAATTTCGTCTGTGTTAGGACGGCGACCTACAGCAACCATTACGTAGTCAGCTTCAACAGCTTCTTCTTTGCCGTCTACTGTATACTTAACAGTTACGCTATCACCATTGTCAACAGCTTCTTTAGCCATTGCATTTGTTACGATAGTAACGCCTTTTTTAGCCATGTCGTCTTCAACAAGTTTAACCATGTCTTTGTCGAACATTGAAAGGATGCTTGGAGCACCTTCAAGGATTGTTACTTGTGAACCTAAGTTAGCATATGCTGAACCTAGTTCTGAACCGATAACTCCACCACCGATAACAACTAATTTTTTAGGAACTTCTTTAAGTGCTAAACCACCAGTTGAATCGATAACGCGTCCGCCAAATTTGAAACCTTTGATTTCGATTGGACGGCTACCTGTAGCTACGATAGCATGGTTGAAAGAATAAGTTTGAGCGCTGTCTTCAGTAACTACACGTAAAGTGTGCTCATCCACTAAGAACGCTTCCCCTTTAATAATTTCAACTTTGTTTTTCTTTAATAAGTACTCAACACCAGCAGTTAATTTCTTAACAACTTGGTTATCTTTCCATTCTTGAGTTTTAGCGAAGTCTAAAACAACTTCTTTAGCAGTCACACCAAATACTTCTGAGTGTTGTGCTTCTTGGTAATGATGTCCAGCTGAAATTAACGCTTTAGATGGAATACATCCAACGTTTAAGCAGACACCACCAAAATATTCTTTCTCGATAATCGCAACTTTTTGACCTTCTTGAGCTGCACGAATAGCTGCAACATATCCACCAGGGCCGGCACCGATTACGACTGTATCTAGTTCAATAGCGAAATCGCCTACTACCATTTTTTTCACCTCTTAAAAGTTTTCAAATAAGGAACCGACGTAAACCCATGTCTACGTCGTTCCTAACAGTTTAATGAATTAAGCTTCCATTAATAATAATTCTGGATCGTTTAATAGACGTTTCAATTCGTTCATAGCTTTTTGAGCAGTTGCTCCATCCACGATACGGTGGTCAAAGCTTAATGATAATTTCATGTTACGTCCGATTACGATTTCATCGTTTTCGTTGATAACTGGTTCGCGAACGATTGTACCAACACCTAAAATCGCAACTTCAGGGTAGTTGATAACTGGAGTGAACCAGCCGCCACCTACTGAACCGATGTTAGAAATTGTAATTGTTCCTTGTCCCATATCGCTTGCAGTTAATTTACCTTCATGAGCTTTTGCAGCTAATGCGTTAATTTCATCTGCGATAGCGAACATGCTCTTAGCATTCGCATCTTTGATATTTGGAACGAATAAACCTAAATCAGTATCAGTTGCAATACCGATGTTGATGTAGTTTTTGTAAACAATTTCTTGAGATGCATCGTCGATAGAAGCATTCAATACTGGGAATTTCTTCATTGCTACTGCTAAAGCTTTAACAACGTAAGGTAAGAATGTTAATTTAGTACCTTGTGCAGCTGCAACATCTTTGAATTTCTTACGGTGATCCCAAAGTTTAGAAACTTCAACTTGGTCATGTAAAGTAACGTGTGGTGCAGTGTGTTTGCTGTTAACCATTGCTTTAGAAATGGCTTTACGCATTGGAGTTAATTTAACGCGTTCTTCACGTTCAGCTGATCCAACGAATGGTTTAGCTGGAGCTGCTGGAGCTGCAGGCGCAGATGCTTGAGCTGGAGCCGCTGCTGGTGCAGATGCTGCTGGAGCTTCTACTGCTGCTGGAGCTGCAGGTGTTGCTACTGGTGCGCCACCGAAGTTATCGATGTCTTCACGAGTAATGCGTCCGCCTTTACCAGTTGGAACTACTGCTGTAATATCAACACCTTTTTCACGTGCATATTGACGAACTGAAGGCATTGCTAATACTAATTTACCAGGGTTGCTTGCTGCTGGAACTCCTGTTGGAGCTGCAGGTGCCGCTGGAGCTGCTGCTGGTGCTGGAGCTGCAGGTGAAGCTGGAGCCGCTGCTGCAGGTGCGTGAGAACCGCCTTCTGTTGCGATTTCAACGATTACATCACCAACGTGAGCTACTGTTCCTTCAGAAACTAAAACTGCTGTAACAGTTCCAGCTACTGGAGAAGGAATAGATTCTACTGATTTATCGTTTTGTACTTCGAATAAAATGTCATCTTCAGCAATCTTGTCGCCTACTTTGATGTCGATTTTAACGATTTCACCTTCTGCAATTCCTTCACCGATGTCAGGTAATTTGAATTGGAAAGTGTTTGATGCTGCTGGTGCAGCTGGTGCAGGTGCTGCCGCTGGAGCCGCTGCTGGTGCAGATGCTTCTGCAGGGCCTGAACCATCGTCGATTACTACGATGATGTCGCCTACGCGTGCTACTGTACCTTCTTGAACTTTAACTTCTAATACTTTACCACTTACTGGAGAAGGAATTTCTTCTACAGATTTGTCGTTTTGTACTTCGAATAAAATATCATCTTCTTGAATTGTATCTCCGACTTTAATGTCGATTTTTACGATTTCGCCTTCTGCGATACCTTCACCGATATCAGGCATTTTAAATTGGAAAGCCATGCTTGTACATCCCTTCTTATTTTTATAAAACTCTAAAGAGCACACTCATGCGAGAGGCTCTTTAGAATGAAATTTGTTGAATTAGAAGTTCACTGTTTCGCGAACTTTAGCTTCAATATCGCTAGCATTTGGTAACCAGTCGTTTTCTGCTTGACCAAATGGGAAGATTGTATCTGGAGCTGCAACACGTCCGATTGGAGCTTCTAAGTTTAAAATTGCGCGTTCAGCAATTTCAGACATAACCATTGCGCCGATACCAGCTTGACGTTGTGCTTCTTGAACAACCACTACGCGACCAGTTTTTTCAACTGATGCTAAGATTGTGTCTAAGTCTAATGGAGAAACAGTACGTAAGTCGATAACTTCTACTGAGATTCCTTCTTTTTCTAAGTTCTCAGCAGCTTTAACTGCTTCACGAACCATTGCACCGTAAGTAATTACTGATACGTCTTTACCTTCACGAGTTACTGCAGCAACTCCTAGAGGAACTGTGTATTCTCCTTCTGGAACTTCTTCACGGAATGAACGGTATAGTTTCATATGCTCTAAGTAAACAACTGGGTCGTTGTCACGAATAGCTGAGATTAATAACCCTTTTGCATCGTATGGGTTTGAAGGGATAACCACTTTCAAACCTGGTGATTGAGCTACTAAACCTTCTAAGTTATCTGAGTGTAATTCTGGAGTATGTACCCCTCCACCCATTGGTGAACGGAATACGATAGGCATTTGACGAGTTCCACCCATACGGTAACGTGTACGAGCTGCTTGAGCTACCACGCTATCCATTACTTCGAATACGAATCCGAAGAATTGGATTTCAGGAACTGGACGGTAACCTTCTAATGCTAAACCGATAGCTAAACCACCGATACCAGATTCTGCTAAAGGAGTATTGAACACGCGGTCTTCACCGAATTCATCTTGAAGCCCTTGAGTCGCACGGAAAACCCCACCGTTTTTACCAACGTCTTCCCCGAAAATTAGGACATTTTCATCACGTTTTAATTCAACAGCCAAAGCGTCTGTGATGGCTTGAATCATTGTCATTTGTGCCATAATTATTTATTCTCCTTTGCTTTAAAGTGTTCGATTTGTTCTTTAATAACGTTTGTTGGTTCTTCAAACATTGTTTCTAAGAAGAATGAAACTTTTTGTTTAGGTTGTTTGTCAGCCTCTTTAATCGCTTCTTTGATTTCTTCTTTAGTTGCTTCGATTACTTCGTTTTCTTTTTCTTCTGACCATAAGCCTTTAGCTGTTAGGTAGTTACGGAAACGAATTAATGGATCTTTCTTAGCCCATTCGTCTTGGATTCCTTCTGGTTGGTAACGAGTTGGGTCGTCACCTGATAATGTAT
The DNA here is from genome assembly GCA_938039195.1 of uncultured Carnobacteriaceae bacterium. Classification (GTDB taxonomy): domain Bacteria; phylum Bacillota; class Bacilli; order Lactobacillales; family Aerococcaceae; genus Granulicatella. The sequence goes on along the minus strand of CALHVK010000131.1, from coordinate 2,179 downwards.
GAGGACCATAACGGAAGCAGATTGTTTCGATTAACACAGGACCGTTTCCAGCAACTGCGTATTCACGAGCTTTTTTAGTTACAGCGTAAACTGCTAATGGGTCCATACCATCTACTTGGATACCAGGAATACCAGCAGCAACAGCTTTTTGAGCTAATGTTGGAGCAGCTGTTTGTAACTCACGAGGAGTTGAAATTGCCCAACCATTGTTTTGGATAAAGAAGATTGCAGGTGATTTATAAGCACCAGCATAGTTAATTCCTTCGTAGAAGTCCCCTTGTGAAGAACCTCCATCACCAGTATAAGTTACAGCAACGTTTTTCTTACCACGTTTTTGTAAACCTAATGCAACACCTGCTGCTTGAACATATTGTGCACCGATAATGATTTGTGGTGGTAAAGCTTTTAATGATTCTGGGTACATGTTACCTGCAACATGTCCACGAGACCATAAGAATGCTTGTGATAATGGTAAACCGTGTTTTACTAATTGTGGTACATCACGGTAACCGGGTAATAGAACGTCGTCTTTCTCAATCGCTTTGATAGAAGCTAATTGTGAAGCTTCTTGTCCAGCTGTTGGAGCGTAGAAACCTAAACGTCCTTGACGGTTTAATGCAGTAGAACGTTCGTGTAAAATACGTGACCATACCATGTCTGTCATTAATTCAACTAATTCATCGTCAGATAAATCTGGTACTAAATCAGGATTTACAACATTTCCTTCTGCGTCTAACACTTGAACCATTTCAAAGTTCGTGTTATTTGGTGTGAAAAGTGCATCGAGATTGAATTTTTTCTTCGTTGCCATACTTCTTTTTTCCCCTTTTCTATAAGAAATTGTGGTTAACAGAAAAAACAGGTAGTAAAAACTGTACTATTTCGTCTGCTATCGTATAATAATTTAACAAACTTTTGTGAATTATGCAAGTAAAGAAGACTTTATAGAGCGTTTCTGTTAACTTTGTGAAAAAACTTCCACTATCTTACGCTAAATAAAGTCTTTTTTTATTCTTATTTGTTCAATCGTTTTTCTGTTTTCATTTATTTTCAGTAACGATATTGTTTATTTTCACAATAAAACTGTACTAGTCTTCACGTGAGAACTGTACTATTATTTTAAAACAGTTTTAGTTGTTTATAGATTCTATCTGTCTTTTCAAGATGCGAAACAGTAAGTCCTATCAGCCTTATCGGGCTTTCCTCCATTGTTTCTTCGAATAATTGTAATGCAATCGGATAGATTTCCTCTTTTTTATTAAAATAATCACGCAATGTAACACTCTTAGTGATTGTATTAAATTCCGAATCTCTTAATTTAAGTGTGACGGTTCTAGCTGCTAAACTTCTCTTCTTAAGCATCCGCTCTAATTCTTCTGAAAAACTATCTAAATACCCTGTCAGAATTCCATGATCCGTTGTGTCCTTTAATAGTGTTCGTTCTGTCCCAAACGATTTTCGCTCACGATGAAGTGTCAGCTGATCATTTGACTCTCCTCGTACCTGTTTAAAGAGACGTGGCCCTAGAATTCCAAACTTTAGTTCTAATTCTTCTTCCGTCAAAGGGAACAAGTCTGCTCCTGTTTCGATTCCGGCCTTTTTTAACTTCTCTGCACTCACTTTCCCTACCCCGTAGAAATCTTCAATCGGAATATTCTTAATAAATTCTTTTGCATTTTCGGGTGTTATGACTGTCACTCCAGATGGCTTATGATAACCCGAAGCCATTTTTGCGAGGAACTTATTAAAAGATACTCCAACGGAACAAGTGAGGCCTGTTTTTTCGTAAACGTCCTTTTGAATCGAATGTGCAATTACTGTTGCAGAGTGGATACCTTTCTTATTATCGGTGACGTCTAAATAAGCTTCATCAATCGAGAGTGGCTCAATTAAATCCGTGTAGGTTCGAAATACTTCATGCACCTGAGCGGAAACTTCTTTATACAACTCATATCGCCCAGGAGTGAGTATCGCTTGCGGGCAGAGTTTCATAGCTTTTGCAGTTGGCATAGCAGAACGGACTCCAAAAGCCCTCGCCTCATAGGAACAAGTAGACACAACCCCTCTTTGATTTGGTTTTCCACCTACTATCACAGGCTTCCCTCTCCATTCAGGATGGTCCCTTTGTTCCACCGATGCGAAAAACGCATCCATATCCACATGTAAAATTTTTCGCATC
>CALHVK010000130.1 GCA_938039195.1 uncultured Carnobacteriaceae bacterium | reverse complement strand
ACGTTTCTTGTTCTAACCCTTTACTTGCATGAATAATCATCGGTTTATTTTCTAGCAACCCATTTAATTGTTTGGCAACTAAACGAATCACTTTCGTTGGAAGTACGAATAATACCGCATCCACATCTTTTACTGCTTCAGCTAAGTCTAAATACCCTCGAATAGATGGATCTAGAAAAACTCCTGGTAGGAAATGCTCATTCGTATGGCGCTCATTAATCTCTTTAATTTGCGCTTCGTTATTTCCCCATAAGCGAGCCTCATGATGATTTTCACTAAGCACCATTGCAAGTGCTGTTCCCCATGAACCTGCTCCTAAAATAGCTATTTTTTTCATAGTAATTCTCCTTTACGCTTTTCCAAACAATGCTGGAGATTGTGGGTTGTCTACTGATACATAATCTGGTACTGCAGGAACCCTGCGTCTTCTCACTACAACAATAGCGACGCCTAATAAGAACAACACAATAGAAACTAATTGCGAAATTCGAATGACACCAAATAACCAGAGACTATCTGTACGCATTCCTTCGATAAAGAAGCGTCCGAATGAATACCACATTAAGTATCCTGCCATGATTTCACCCACTTTTACGCCTTTACGTCTGCGTAAGTAGAATAAAATCAATACGCCAACAAATGACCAAAGGGATTCATAAAGGAAAGTTGGATGGTAATAGACACCCTCGATATGCATCTGTTCAATAATAAAGGTTGGCAAATGCAATCCTTCTAGGAACGCACGCGTTACAGCTTCCCCATGTGCTTCTTGGTTTGTGAAGTTCCCCCAGCGTCCAATCGCTTGTGCGAGTAAAACGACAGGTGCCAAGATGTCTAAGAGTAATGCAAACGACACTTTTTCTTTTTTCGCAAACCAATAAACGGTTGCTGCTCCGGCAATGACACCACCGTAGATGGCAATTCCTCCATGCCAAATTTGGATAATTTCAGACGGATTTGCGAAGTAGTACTGCCATTCAAATAGAATGTAGTACAAGCGAGCTCCGACAAAGCCAAGTGGCACTGCCCAGAATACTAAATCAATGATAAATTCTTTTCGATACCCTTTACGAGTGGCTTCTTTATCCGCCAATGTTGTTGCTAAGTAAATTGCAAAAGCAATAATAATCCCATACCAACGCACTTGTAATCCACCGATTTCAAACGCAATCGGATTAATGGCCGAAACCATTTCTAAAACATTCATGTAACTAACCTCTAAACTTCTTTATTTTCTTCAATTAATTGTGTTAAACGATTCGTGAAGCTTTCTGTTGCATCGAATCCCATTTTCTTCGCACGGAAATTCATACATGCCACTTCTAAGATAATCGAAACGTTACGACCAGTCTTCACTGGGATGCGGATTTTCGGAACCTCAACACCCAACAATTCAACATTTTCCATATATCCACCTAAACGGTCATATCTCTTATCAGGTGTCCAGTTTTCAAGATGAACGACTAAGTCCACTTGTTTTTGATCTAGAATGGCTCCTGCACCAAAGAGCGTCATTACATCCACGATACCAACACCACGAATTTCGATTAATTTGCTTAGAATTTCTGGTGCTTCCCCGATTAATGTTAATTCATCGTATTGATACAATTCTACTCGGTCATCCGCAACAAGACGGTGTCCTTTTTGCACAAGCTCTAACGCAGTTTCAGATTTACCGACGCCACTTTCACCTGTAATCAACAGACCAATTCCGAATACATCGAGTAATACACCGTGTACCGAAGAACGCTCCGCCAATCTTCCTTCTAAGAAGTTTGTGACACTACTTGATACTTGTGTTGTCTTCGAAGTTGCTTGTAAGATTGGAATTTGCGCTTTTGCAGCAGCTTCCACTAATTCTTTTGGCGGTTCTAGTTTTCTTGAAATAATAAAACATGGTGTCTCTGGTTTACAAAGACGTTCCATCACTTCTAATCGAATCCCTTCATCCATGGATGCCACAAAAGAAGTTTCTGTACGACCTAATAACTGGATACGTTCTGCTGGATAGAAATTTAAAAATCCTGCTAATTCTAATCCCGGTCTTGAAATTTCACTTGTAACGATTGGACGGTCAAGATACTCCTCTCCATAAATTGGTTTTAAATGAATATTCTTGATTAATTCTCTAACCGTAACACTTTTCATATTATCCCTCATTTCTTTATACCCTTCTACTATACCATATTTGAGCGCTTTCTTGTATGCTTTTAGAATTTATTAAACTTCTGTTCATTCTGCCAAATAATCTAAAAAATATTTTTTTTAAAAAATTGAGCAACCTACTTGAATATTTTATAGGATTTTATATAATATTCTAAGTTTCTGAATAGGAGGAAAAAACATGGTATTTTATTCATATGAATTTTTAAAAAGTAAAGTTCAACAAATTGATTATATTCAATTAGGACTGACACTTTTTGTCATTGTTATTTTAGCAATTGCCTTATATCGTTATTTTAAAAATAAACAAGACACAAAATTTCGCGAATTAGCATTAATCGCCGTCATCGGTATCTTAATTCTTGCTGGTTCTAAGATTGAAGGCTTACAGTCTTCTAAAAATTCAGAAAATCAATATTCTGGAGCCCTTCGCTTCGTTGAAACGATCGCTCAAGATTTACATGTTAATAAAGAAGATCTCTATATTAATACTGAAGCCGCAACGGATGGAGCCATCGTAAAAGTTGGCGATCAATTCTATCGAGTATTAACAGGGGATAGCCCGGAACATTACCTACTCGAAAAAATGGAATTGCAAAATCCAAAAGTGACGATTAAGGAGGCTGAATAAGTTGAACTTTTCATATATCGATGTCGCAATCAAACTTGCACTTGGACTATTATCATTAATTGTTGTAATCAACTACACTGGGAAAGGAAACCTCGCCCCTACATCTGCAAGTGACCAAATACAAAACTATGTACTCGGGGGAATTATCGGGGGTGTGATTTATAATCCCTCCATTACCATCTTACAATACTGCATCATCTTATTAATCTGGTTCGCCTTAGTGTTGTCGCTTCGTTGGGTAAAAACAAACAACCGCCAAGTCAAGAAGTTGATTGACGGAGAACCTCTACAGTTAATTAGACATGGGAAAATTGATGTTGAAAATGTGCGTTTAGCTGGTCTAACGGCTCAAGAAGTTGCCTTCAAACTACGCGCACAAGGTGTCTTCTCCATTCGAGATGTAAAAAGTGCGATTTTAGAGCAAAACGGACAATTAATCCTCACAAAATCGGGGGAAGAAAACCCAAAATATCCTCTCATTACTGATGGAGTTATTCAACAAAATGTTTTAGAAGTCATCAACAAAACAGAAGATTGGGTGACTGAACAACTGGCTGCCCAAGATATTCAAGATGTTTCAGATGTATTCCTTGCAGAATACAATAGCGGCCAATTAATGGTTGTGAAATACTAATTGAAATTAAAAGATTCCGTAGAAAATTTACGGAATCTTTTTTTGCTTAATTCACAACTATCTTATGATATAAAATAGGCACCTTTAGTTAGAATTGAAATTAATATTTCAACCCTTACTAAAGGTGCGCTATTTATTTTTATCATTTTATTGGAATTCCTATTCCAGTCAAATTGGACTCCATCAAAGGCATATTCACACCTAATTCACGGCCAGTCTGATAAACACTTTCACAGCAATAAAGAATATCCTGTTTGTCATTATGAAGAGTCATGATTTTTCTTGTTAACTCATTCTTAGCAAACATAATTTTCATCGCTCTACTAGCAATCCAAATAGGAATTTTATACGGTAATATTTCTGACTTATACAACTTCAAATTCACACCACGAGCTTCGACAACTTTCAGAGCTTCTCGAATAGTTTTAATTGCTAAAGATAATTCTGAAGAATTGTTCATCAAATTCAAAGCTAATTGTTGCGGATTCTTCAAATTTCCTGAACGAGCAGCAGTCGATGTAACACCAGAATTAATCGCCATATGAATCCAAATCCACTCAATCATGTCATGTGGAATCTCACACTTCAAATCTGCTGAAGCCAATAGTGAGATTAATTCCGTATAATTTGGAATCTTTGCTTTACTCTCACTTTCCAGCATCAGATGACCAAACAAGACCCCTTCCAGATGGCCCGGAACCATATATCCTCCTGCTGTTGGGAATGCGATGATATAGTTATATCCATCCGCCCACTCTTCAATTTCTTCTCTAGTGTTCCAGAAATTGCAGAAAAAAACTAATGTTCCTTTGATTCCATTATCTTTTAATGTTTTTACAGCTTCTTTTATGAGGCCATTACGTACACTTAGAAAAATGAAATCATATTCTGTACCTGGATTAGCAATTTGAACAGTATAAGTATCCTGTTTAACTTCTCCTTTAGAGTTATAGCGCCCATCCAACAAATCGACAGTCAGACTATCTGGTGCGTCTTTACGTTTAGCTTCTCTCAAGATATGTTCGACTTGATGACCAGCTTTTTGAAAAGCATAGGCATATGTTGTTCCTATAACTCCGAGTCCCAAAATTGCTATTTTCATCTGTAAGTTAATTCCTTTCCTAACTTCAAATACACTATCGATTCATCGTTAAATAAAACCCGGTGTTTTCCAATTGCTTTAGTCAACTAGATTTTCAACAAAGCGTTGGAAAATCGTTAACAGAATGCTTACTACTAAGGTAATGAGTGGATCCGAGAATGAGAATCCCGGTCCTACAAACCATGATGTTAAGCTTAACATCATCGCATTTAACACAAAGCTAAAGCATCCAAACGTTACAATCGTTACTGGCAATGTTAAAAGGAATAAAATCGGTTTAACGAATAGGTTTAGTACCGCAAGCACGATACTTGCAACAAGCGCTGCTACCCAGTTTGTAACGTAAAATTGTGGTATAAACCACGCAATCACCAAGAACCCTAATGTGTTAATGGCAATCTTTTTAGTAATTGACACTAAAAATCACTCCAATCGTCGTCATCTTCTTCTACACGGCGCGCTGTTTTACGCGGGCGAGAAGGTCCAGAAGTGTAATAGTACGTATTTCTGCGTCTATCGTCACGGTAATACCCAGTGCTTTCTTCTGGAATAATGATAGCAAGTAAGAGGTATAGGAAAATAGGGAATCCTGAGAAACTAAAAAGGATATACAGCACACGTACAATTGTTGGATCTACATCGAAGTATTCTGCAATACCTCCCAACACCCCACAAACAACTCTGTTCTTTCTTGAGCGTCTTAATTTTTTCATTTTGTTTATCCTTCTTTCTTGCTACTTGAATCTGATTGTAGCTGATTTATTTGTATATTTCCAGTTGTAGTTTCTGCGACTACTCGTGTCATTGAATCTCGAGTTTTGCGAATTAATGCACTTCTTTCGGCTAAATCCTTCGTTTGTCGAATCACTTCAAAGACGGTTTTATCAAAGTGAATCGAACCAAGGGATGTTTCAATATCGGCTTCCAGTCCAACTTCTTCAGCAACTTCAATCTTAATATTTCCATTTACGGTTTCAACATCTACTTTTTTCGTTTCTGGATGTGCGACTGCTACTTTAATATTTCCTGTTACGGCTTCTAGCTTCGTTCCAAGGAATTGACCATCGAGATAAATATTCCCATTCACCGTTTCAGAAACGATATCTTTGAAATCAAGTTGTTCATATTTAAGATTTCCATTCACGGTTTCTGCTTCAAGAAGAACCCCTTTGACATCCTTCAAACGAATATCTCCATTATCCACTTCGAAGTAATAATCTTTTCCTTCTAACTCTTTCAAATGAAGTGTTGTGTTTAAGCCTTTTATCGCCACATAGTCATAAACCTTTTGTGGAAGTGAAACGGTCCAGTCGCAGTATACGCGCTTGCTGACACTCTTGATGACAATCTTATCGTCGTCTACGCCCACCTTCACGCGGTCACGAACAAATCCTTCTGCATCGAAAAACTCTTCGTCTTGCGCAGCCACGCGGCAATTTCCTTCAATCGTCATTGTGTTACCAGGAACAGTCTTCACTCGGAGTATTCCGTTGGCCACTTTGAAATCGAGAATGCTCGCATCATCAATCACTTGGTGGAAATGATACGGTACTTTTTTGCCGTTTTTGGCTTCTAAGTAAGGCATGTTCGCTTCTGTATTTTGAATGACTGATCCCACAGCTGTCACAATTGAGTCTGCAAATTTTGCAGCCCATGAAGTAATAGTTCCCGCTGTTCTACGAGTTTTATCTTCCCAGTCAGTGTCTTGCACTTTCTTCTTCGCTTTCTTAAAGCTTTCTTCCCATTCTTGTTTCTTTTCAGCTTTTACTTTTGCATCGGCTTGTTTTTTCTCTTGTAACAAACTCTTATATTGGTTGTTTAATTGCTCCGCTTCTTCTTGCAGACGAACAAGTTCCATTTCTTCATCAACGGTTAACGAATCCAATTGCTCAGCCGTTCTGATTTCATCGATGCGTCGATCAATTTCCTTCGCGCGCTTCAACACCACTTGGATAGCGTCATTTGTTTGGTCACTTTTGGCAGAGAATTTAGTAAAGGCACTTGCCACACCTTCCATGACAGAGTCTAATTGACTAGAAGTAGGTTGTTCTTTCGCACTTGCCTTCTCACCCATTTTTTCGAGTAAGACTACTGCTTCCTCTGCTGAAATAATTCCTTTGTCTACTAATTCTAAAATTCTATCTTTTTGATTCATTTTCGTTTCCCCCTTAAATCGGTTCGTTCTTGATTACATTCTTAGTGTACAAAACTTCACTGATGAAATCATAGGACCTAAGGTGGATTTTTCGTCCAACCTTCTCTAAACCCAAAGTTGTATATCGAGTGTTTTATCTTTCCTCCCCCTACAATTTGATAATGACGTTCTAAGATTCCGTAGAATTCAACGGATTTTATACTTGCAGTAATGGGGAATTGTATTAAATGCGAAATAGAGAATGTAGGAATTTATTCCGTACATTCTCTTTGAGGCTTTAAAGGTGAGAGACCTTGGCTCGAACCGGTACCCCATTACAGCAATGTATAAATAAATCCGTAGGAATTCGAAGGAATCTTTCTTATATAGTGTCCCTTCTTGCGCCATTACCAATTTGTTGTTACACTTTGGATACAGTAATTGTAGGAGTTGGAAGGAAATGACAAAAAAGGAAGTCCCATTGAAATCGCATGAGCGACTCGATCGACTCGAAAAAGAAAATATTGATATCATTCAAAGTCGTGAGGTTTTCTCATTTTCGCTGGATGCCGTCCTTTTAGCAGACTTTGCAAATATCGCAAAAAGCAGAAAGGCCACCATTGTTGATCTGTGCTCTGGTAACGGTGCGGTAGCATTTTTACTCAGCCATAAGACGCAAAATCACATTACCGCTGTTGAAATCCAAGAACAGCTATGGGATATGGCGATGCGTACGAACCAACTCAACGACTTAGAAGACCGCATCACGTTTATCAATCAGGATATCCGTCAGTTAAAAGGCATCATCCCGAAAGATTCGGTCGACTTTATTACCTGCAATCCGCCTTATTTCAAGGTAAAAGAAACGAATCAAACCAATTTGAAGGAAGCCTACACGATTGCTCGCCATGAAGTGCATTTGCCACTGGAAGACTTGCTTCGGACAATTTCTGGCCTATTGAAGATGAAAGGAAAAGCCTATCTCGTGCATAGACCCGACCGCCTCACGGATATTTTATCCGAGGCAAGGAATCACCGCCTCGAAGCGAAACGCGTGCAATTTGTCTAT
>CALHVK010000129.1 GCA_938039195.1 uncultured Carnobacteriaceae bacterium | reverse complement strand
TTTTTGAGGATTTAAAGGTGAGAGACTTTTAAGGCTCGAACCGGTGCAACGTTACCGTAATGATGAAGATATCTGTAAGGATTCATAGGAATCATTTACGATTTCTCGTGCACTGTCTCTTTATTTTTTTAAACTGCGAATAAACGCTCTAAGTCTTCGTGAGTAAATCCTTGTCCGTCTGGTTCGTCCACACGTTCAATCGTTGCGCCTAATGCGCGTAATTTTTGATGGAACTCATAATAGCCACGGTCCAAGAATTGTAAGTCTGTCACACGTGTATATCCTTTCGCAACCATTCCAGCGATGATTAACGCTGCAGCAGCACGTAAGTCTGTCGCACGTACTTCAGCACCTGATAATACAGATGCACCACTCATCACAGCTGTATGTGAGTCAATACGGAATTGCGCTCCCATACGACGCATTTCTTCTAAGTGGTTGAAACGGTTCTCGAACACTGTTTCCGTCATTGTGCTTGTACCAGTTGCCAATAATTGTGCAATCGTCATTTGCGCTTGCATATCTGTTGGGAAACCTGGGTGAGGTAAAGTTTTCACGTCAGTTGGTTTCAACTCATCTGGACCGATTACACGGATTCCGTCTTCTTCTTCGATAAATTGAACACCCATTTCGCCTAATTTAGAAATTAATGGTTGATTGTGTTCTGCAATCGCATCTTCGATAAACACATCACCTTTTGTAACAGCAGCGGCTACCATAAATGTACCAGCTTCGATACGGTCTGGGATAATAGAGTGAATCGTTCCATCCAAACGTTCTACCCCTTCAATACGCATATTTTCTGTTCCGGCACCGACAATTTTGGCACCCATCTTATTTAAGATGTTCGCTAGGTCGACAATCTCTGGTTCACGCGCTACGTTTTCTAGGTATGTTGTCCCTTTTGCTAAAGTTGCAGCCATCATAATATTTTGAGTAGCTCCAACAGATGGGAAATCTAAATAAATACGTGCTCCATGAAGTTCTTCTGCATGTGCTTCGATATATCCTTCTGTTTGAACGATTGTCGCACCCATTGCTTCAAACCCTTTTAAGTGAAGGTCGATTGGACGACTTCCGATAGCACATCCACCAGGCATCGCAACACGTGCATGTCCAAAACGTGCTAATAATGGTCCCATTACAACGATTGACGCACGCATTTTACTTACGTATTCAAATGCTGCAGTTGTTGTAATATCTTTTGTGGCATTTAATGTAATTGCCTTTTCTTCTTCGTCAAATGTACTTAAGACGTTTAAGCTCCCTAATACGTTTAACATCATATGTACGTCTGATAAGTTCGGTACATTTGTTAAATGAGTAACGCCTTTATCTGCTAAAATACTTGCTGCTAAAATCGGTAATACCGCATTTTTAGCTCCTTCTACTTTTACGGTTCCCTGAAGACGTGTATCGCCACCGCGCACGATCATCTTATCCATTAAATAACCTCCAAAAACTCTCTATCCATTTACTGTAATATCAATTGAATGTACTGATTTAAATAATCTGATAAATCGAATATGACTTTGGCTATACTAGCACCCATCCAAATAGCGATGAGTAAAAAGAGGATACGGGCTTCTTGAACGCGGCCTTTTCGAAGAATCTTCTCGATTTGAATGCCTTGCAACGCCCAGTAGCTCAGCATGATAAAAGCAAGAACCAATGTGATTCGAATGATTAATGTTACTTGAATCATACCTACTCCTCCAGTCATATACTGCCTTTCTATACTACCATATTTGACCATTAAAAAAAAGCAG
>CALHVK010000128.1 GCA_938039195.1 uncultured Carnobacteriaceae bacterium | reverse complement strand
AATTAAACAAATCATTTACTGCCTCCGTATTAATTTTCTTTCGTTTTTTGTTGTGTTGGTAAATATTGTTTCTTTAACTCTTCTAATTTACCTTTATAACGGTTAATTTCCTCTGTACGTTTTTCTGACGTTAAGTTTGGATCTCGTTGAACGTCATCAATTTTCTTCGTCAAGCTGTACATTAATAATTGTGGATCATCTAAATAACTCGCAATATCCATTGCTTCATCTACTTTATTTTGTCCGATCAGTACCCAATATCTTAAGTAATCTTCGTTTGTTTGTGCTGTAATTTTTCCAAGCACTGCTTTTTGTTCATTCGTTAGTGATTCTGTCATAATCACTGAATACGCAACAATATACTTATCTTCAGCAGAAAGAGATTTACTATCGATTGATTTTACATTCGTTACCACTTGTGAATAATCTTTCTGAATAAACGATAAACGTATGTTTGCAATTTGCGTTTGCTTTGGTTGTACCACAAACAAATTGAAAGCCAGAACGGCTGCTAACACCACAGCAATGACACCTGATAAAATTCCCATCAATTTCCACACAAAAAGTTTTCGTTGAGGTACGCGCACCATTTCTTTCGCTACACGTTCTCTTTCATAGTCTAGATGTTCTTGCATTTTTTCTAGCACTTCTGAAATCGATTGAGCTGCAATAATCTCTTCACAGAATTTATGTCCTTTGTAGAATTCTAATTTTCCTTGAGATAATTCTGTAAACTTAGATTTCGAATCTAGTGTTGCTACAATCATTGATTTGTACTGCTTCAAAAATTCTTCTTCAGATAATCCTTCATAAGGAGGGACTTGCCCTTTAATTCCACGGAAAACAATTTTTGCGATTCCATCTTGTGTAAACACTACATTTTCTGGTGAAAGCGAGTATGTATATACACTTGCCTCTAATGGCGTAAATAATTTCCCTACATTAATTAAGTAACGAAGACGTTCTTCTAATGGTAATGGATAGATTTTTTCGAATTCTTGAGTATTTGCTGTATCCGCATGAATCATATAAGAACTTTCAACTTCTTCAATCGTCAATGGAACAGCTTCTGGAATGGGCACTTGCAATAGCGTTAACGCCATAGCTACATTCCCTTTGAATTCTTCCTTTGTAACTTCAACACTTCTCACGTTCATTCTCTCTCTTTCTATAAAGTTTCGACGATGAATTGGACTCCATCACGTAAAGTTCCAACATCCTCGATGCGTTGTAACGCTGTTAGAACCACTCCTTTATCATGTACACGGATACTAGGACTAACAACATTCAATTCTAATTGATAAGCTTGTGCGACAATATGTAATAATTCCTTCATGCTGATGCCTACTGGAACTCGTAAATCATATTGTCCATATGCAAACTTTCTTAAATCTAACGTTAAATTAATATACATATTATGCATGATGTGTTTTCCTTTTCTTCAAAAATTGATAAATCGATATCCCGCTCATTAATAATCCTAATGCAATGAATCCAACCATTGTTAATGGCGACGTCTTTTCTTCTGGTCTTAACTTCACTCCCTTATTAGGAGTCGTTGCTGACTGCGATAAGAAGAATTGATCCGTTTCAATCGGATTTAGTTTTTGAGAGTCTGTCGATAAAAAAAGAAGAGCCTTATCTTGCGTTTCAGATAATGACTCTTCTGCCTGTTGTTTTGAAATCATTTGAGACAAAGAGGCATCAAACAGTTGTTTCAGTGTTATGTCTTGTTCGAAATAAGTTTGCTCATTTACATTCGTTTGGACAGGAACATCCACATTGATTTTTAACGAACCGTCTTGAGCCCATACTTTGCCCGTGAGGACAACCATCATGCCAAGTACAATCATTATGACTTGACTGATTTTTTTCATTGTCTACTCCTTATTATGTTGTTGATAATGTAGCATGCTTCCAACAAATCCAATTACTCCAATAACAGAAATTACCACTGTTGAAATCCATGCTGTAGGTTGCTGATTGATAACTGCATGTAACATATTTTCTGCAGAAACGAATGGTGTTAAATACGCTAATACTGGTGATACATTTCCATAATACGTATCAAATAATTGTCCCAATGCAATAACGTAAATGACGATGAATCCTAAACTAATTAATAATCCATAGGCTTTTAGCCATGACATTAACGCATGGTGCATGAAAATAGCACTTACAGCAATCAGAATTGCCATTCCGATGAGTGCAAATAATTGCTCTGCTGGTAAACTCAATTTCACACCTACCACAATACTTACTAAGGCGCCAATACCTGCCCCAACACCTGCTAGTAAAACTAAAGGTAAGAGATGTGATTTTGATTCATTAGATAGATAACGATTTGTGTCCAGTAATTGCCAATTGCCGTGTTGTAACATGTATACAAATGCAAGAGTCATCATTGCAATAATCAATACCATTAAAACTCCGGTACGATTATCCGTATGTTGACGTGAAGTGTCTGCTCCGCGTCCGTCTGCTAATGTTCCATCAATTGGATGAGATAGGTAATCATAGACTAATGTATTTGTATTGTTTCCAGACTCTGTATTAGACATTACTTTCGTAAATTCGTTCAAGAATGCCGTGTTCGATTCGAATTCTTTGTTCATCACTTTGTCCATTGATTCGACAGCGTTCTTGTACTCAGTCCCTTTTGTTTCAAGAGTTTTCACCTCATCATTTAATCGGCTATATTCTTTTCGAATAGTTTCAGCCACTTGTTGATGAGACTTTGTGTTATCCATCAATGTACGACTTGCTAACATAAGCGTTGATAAGTCTTTGTTCATTGATAGACTCACACCTGTTAAATCCGTGTTATCACGTTTTTCTGAATCTACAAAAATCGGTTTACTTTCAAGAGTTTCTTTAACTTTTTGAGTTTCCGTCACAATTCTTGTAATTTCAGCATTCACATCCTGCATTAACTTTTGATAAGCATCCATATTTTTCTTTAAAGTGGCTACATCCGTTGAAAGTGTCGCAACTCGTGTATTTAATTCTTCTGGAATCACCAGTTTTTCTTTAATATCACTAGTTAATGTATTCGTTACTAGATCGACTAGAATTTCGTCTAGATTTTCAAACGCCAACTGCGCATATAATGAATCTCCCGCTGGCTGTTTAGGATTTGCTCCATTGTTTGAATATAAATCTAATCCATAAACGGCCTTCACTTGACCTGCAAAATCAAGATACGCTTTTACATCATTAAACACAGCTGTAGAAATTTCTCCTAAGAACGCTTTAGAATCTGTGAAAACAGTACGTGCATCACTGCCGCTATACGTTCTTTGGATTGCTTGAGAACTAGTATTCACCGTTAGAGTTCCTCCATCTAACGGAGTTAATGTATTGAATTTTTGAGGAGTCGCATTCCCTGAAGCTTGATAATTATTAAAAGCTTCAATCACTTTATTAGATTGTTGAATACTACTATTTAATGAAGCAATATTATTTAATAATGCTTGTTTTTGTTCATTGCTAAGATGAGCAATTGATTCTTCAGTCACAACATTAATTTTCGATAAGATTGGCGCAAACCAACTATCGCTTGCGACCGATCCACCATTGTATTTCAATTCATAATCTACACGTAATTGCTTGGCAGAAGCATTAAACCCTGAAGTCACTTCCACAGAACTACCATTTTGTGAGAATGAGGCTCCTTGACCATTAATGCGTAAACTTTGAACACTATAACGACTATCAACAGCTAGAGTGATTTTCTTAATGTTACCCGCAATATCATTTACAGCAATCTGTCCTGAAATTACTTTGTTCTTAATGTCATTTTCTTTATTGCTAACAAAAGTATCTTGGTTACTTGTTTGTGTTGTTGCTGATGGATTTAGTTTTTGAATAAAATGAACCGTATTTTTTAGAAACTGTTTATCTGCAGCTGATAATGCCATACGATCAATCGTAGCATCATCATAAAGCGTCATTTGTTGAGCGCTTGAAATAAACTTCTTATCAATATTATTACGTAACTCCGAAACCATTAAACCTAGCGTTTTCTTCGTTTGGTTACTATTATCAGCAAACGAGTCTGCTACTGCTTGCTTGATTTTTGCTTTATAGGTTGTATTTAAATAAGTACTAATTTCTTCGTTTCTCTTCTTAATATCCTCAACGAATTCATTCAGACGTTTGTTTAACTCATTTGAGTTTGCTAATACTTGATTCAAATCTTGTCCGTTGCTTAATTCTGGAAGCTTTTGTCCATTTACTTCTTGCATAATTTTCAACGGATCCGTCACCGTCATGCTAGAAATGCCTTTATCATAAACTGCCAATTCACTTTCTCTTTTAGCAATCGATTGAGCCCACGCGTCTTGCAACTCTTTAATTTTAGCAATTTCATTTTCATATGTTTTATCTACAGAAATAATTTGTGTGAACGATGCATTTGAATTCTGAATGATTGTATTAAATCCATTCATCACTTCTGCTGCATTATTCGATGAACTAGAAATCCCTTTAAATTCTTGAGAATATTGCATCAACGGTTCTAAAAGCCCAGTTTGGAATTGGTCAACCGTATCTCCTTGATTTTTTACGACTCCAGAAACTTGTTTCTGTGCATTTTTCAAGTTGGCGATTACGCTACTAAAATAAATGCGAATAAGATCTTGGTTAAACGCCTGTTTTAATGACGATACTGCCTCTTCTGCTTGTTTCACTAAAACTTGTTTGTCGGCATTTACTTTATATTGGAACAATGCACGTTTTGGTGCTGTTTCTTCTAACGAAAGGGCGTCTTGTGAAAAATGACTTGGTAAAATCACCATCACTTGATAGTTCCCATTTTCTAACCCTTTTTCAGCTGTCGAACGAGACACCGTTTCAACTTTGTACGGAGTTGTTTTTGCAAATGATTCAATTAAGATATTTGCAACTGTCACTTTGTCTCCATTATAGTTTGTCCCACTATCTTCATTCACAACAGCAATAGTGACATCACTTTTAGCTGTCTGCGAGTCTTGAACTGACGTCGAACGATTTGTATTTTGTGGTTTCACCACTCCGAATAATGATAATAATAATACCGCTATTAAAAGAACTCCTGAAAACAGGAAGACTTTCTTATGTTTCATTTTCTTCTCCCTTCAATTTTTTAAAAGAAAAAGGCGGGATGCACTCCCACCTTCTTAGGATAGATGGTCTATCCATTAGTTTAATCCGAATTTTTGAGATAAAGCTTGGTCATGCTCTTCCATTGCACGAGCAGCTCCAACTAACTGAACGTTGATTTGTTCTAATAATTCAGCAAATTCTTTTACTTTTGGTTTTAATTCGTTAAATTGTCTATCAAAACCTTGGAAAGCTTGCCCTTCCCATTCAGCTGCTAATGTTTGTTGTAAAGCTGATAAGTTAGATAAAATTCCATTTACTTCGTTTGAAGCTTTGCTATATTCACGAGCACGTGTTTGTAACGTCTCTGGAGAAACTTTAATTTGTCCCATTTTAATGAACTCCTTCAGTTATAATATTGATTTTGTTACATTTCGATAGTAGCATATTCACAGATAATTAGCAATATAAAAATAAACTCTTCACTAGATTTTACCCATTATAAAATATGACTAAATCGTAATATAATCCCTTTTCTTAAAAAAATATCCATAAATCGATAGTTTTCCTAACAAAAACAGCTCAAAAGCGTTCTAACTTTTGAGCTGTCCTGTATTTTTTCTATATGAAGTTGATTAACCTCTTAATTTTCCGTTTTGACCAAGGTTTTCGGCTTTAATTTCTTGAATAATGATGTGAATGTGTTCTGTTGGAGCGCCAGTGTGTTTAGAGACCACTTCTGTCACTTCTTTGACAAGGGCTTCTTTTTGTTCACGGCTTCTTCCTTCGATCATTTCAACATGAATAAATGGCATGGTTGTGCCTCCCTTCGCTTAAACTAGTTTATATAGTTGCTCTTTGGTTTTATTTTACTCCTAAATGGGAGGGGGTGCTAGCAAGAACCTCACACCCTGTGGAGTTGAACTCGGGCTCACAGTACTGACGTCCACTTCCCGTAGTATCCGCACGACTTGTTCCAAGTCCCTTGCGTTA
>CALHVK010000127.1 GCA_938039195.1 uncultured Carnobacteriaceae bacterium | reverse complement strand
TTAGCTCAGTTGGTAGAGCAGTAGACTCTTAATCTATGGGTCACAGGTTCGAGCCTTGTAGGGGGCATTTTTTTATACGCAAAAAGCCTTGATTTTCCAAGGCTTTTTTGTTTGTAGTTCCATACTTGTTCCGTGAAATGAAGTTAATTCTCACGTTTATTTTTCTCTAATCATTCCCACTCGATTCTCATCAAGATAGCAAAAATGATGCTTACGATAGAGCTTATCTGCAGGAACTTTAGCTAGAAAAGTGATAAAACTACTCTCATGCGTATTTTCATCAAACCACTGATCTATCATTTCCATAATTTGATTTGCGATACCCTGTCTTTGGAATTTTTTATCTACCATAATATCGGACACGACAAAAGTGACACCGCCATCGCCAACAATTCTTCCTAGACCAATGAGTTCATCCTCTTCATAAACAGAAACTAAGAAAAGAGTCCCTTTAAGAGCTTTTTCTACTTCAGAATGAGGTTTCGTGCTATTCATTCCAGCGTTTACTCTTAATTGATTATAAGCTTCAACACTAGGAATTTTGTGAGTAAATTCCATAAAACAATTCCTCCAATAACTTATTTGTTGTCATCACAACTCTTCGTAATCAGGATGGTCTTTGATATAGATTGAAGCGTAAATGGCATCTACTAAAACGGCAGGGAAAGCGAAGGCCATTAAAGCGCCAGAGAAAAAGCCGAAAATCATTTGTATGTAGTCTGTAATCACGGCAATGACCAATAGAATAAAACCCAGGACTTTAGCAATATTGAATAGGAGTGCTTTCTTCTTACTATTCACCTCATACGTTTTCCATCGATTGATTTTCCAAATTTTTCCTTGATTCTCTGGAAGATAATACCATGCGTAAATGGCGGTCATTATTACAAATAGAAGTACTATTGGAATGACATAAAATAGCGTCAACTTGGACTCGTAGAGCTTTAACGCGCTGAAGGGTGTTTTATCATCTGTAACCATCAGTAGGAAGATAAAGGTAAAGGTGAGTATGACGGTCCAAACCACTAAGGCCACTAGAATATAAGTGAAAGACTTAAACCGATTGACAAGAGGTGTAAAAAGCCCAAAGAGAGCACTGACGATATTGATCACCGTCGCACTCAGGAATAAAGCCTTAATAATCCCAATAGGATCGTTGTAACCTGCAGCAAAATATAGAAACGCAGTAAATGGAAGCATAAGCCAAGGGGAGAATTTAATGTACCCAAGACTGACTTCATTCGTAATTAACGGACCATGGTACCGATCGACCGTTTGATTCATTCTCCGTTTTTTTGATTTCTTTTGTTTTCCAGAACCAGGAGCGGTCTCTGGAGATTTTTTCTTTTTCAGTAAAAACTTTAGCATTCTTTTTCCTTTCAATAGCTTGGATAAATGTATTTCTACTATACCACAAAGCGGGTGAGCCGTATCCAGTAAGATCTTCGTTTTCATCCCTTATATTAAAATGTCTTATTCAGGTCATATAAGAAGCCTATAGAGGTCGTTGCAAAATAGGTTTAACAAATGTTACTTTTGATTTAAAAGCAGTTTTTTCGATATTTGTCAGTAATCGTCGTATACTATGGATAGTAATATTAAGGAGGATTTGCAAATGGAATTTATTCATGAAGGAAAAGCGTTTAGACATTATAATGCAGCTGGAGAAATGGATGCGGAAATCACATATGCTTCTAAAGGAGAAGGAGTGATTGAAGCGAATCATACATTTGTAGATTCAAGCTTACGCGGACAAGGGGTTGCGCGCCAATTAGTGGATCAGTTAGCAGACTTTGCAAGAAAAGAAAACTTAAAAATTTATCCAACGTGTTCGTATGTCGTTGCTTTATTCGAAAAAAGTACTGAATACGACGATGTGAAAATATAAAAAAAGTATTAATTCACATAAATATTTTTTTAATTTCACATTTTATTCATAGATGACCAATATAATTTAGCCATACCCAATAAAACACCTAAGGTTTACTTCTCCCAAGTAAAAAAATGAACTCCCAACATTTTTTTATTAGTAAACCCTCCTAACCTTTTCCCGCTGTTCCCAAACAGCGGGTTTTTTTGCTTTGGAAAAAGGGGTATTTATGATAGTATGGACAAAGACCAATATAAAGGAGACGCTCATGAATCAAAATCACTATTATACAAATCAACCGAATAGTAAGAGCCAAGAAAAACATTTTCGTTATGTTTTGAAGGGATTCACATTCCAATTTGCTAGTGATAATGGAGTGTTCTCGAAAAACACGATTGACTTTGGAAGCCAATTGCTGATTGAATCTTATGAGGTGCCCCCGCATCTTGCAAAAGGGAAACTCCTAGATGTCGGTTGCGGTTATGGTCCAATGGGATTATCTTTTGCAAAGGCCAATCCACAGATGTCTGTGGAGATGGTTGACGTGAACGAACGTGCCATGGAGTTGGCGAAGCGCAATGCCGAAACGAATGGCATTCAAAATGTTACGATTTACGAAAGTAATACGTATGACAATGTCCACGAGAAGGATTATTCCGTGATTATTAGTAATCCACCAATTCGTGCAGGGAAAGATGTCGTGCATCGTATTTTAGAAGAGGCATATGACCATCTAATAGAAGAAGGGCAACTGGTCATCGTGATTCAGAAAAAACAAGGCGCTCCGAGTGCGCAAAAGAAAATGCAAGAAGTATTTGGGAATGTCGAACGCATTGCACTCGATAAAGGGTATTGGATCCTTGTAAGTACAAAAGAAAAAGGAGAATAATAATGGAAAAGATTGAAGAAAGAAAAAATCAAAAAACACCAAAGAAACCAAAAAAGAAATTTAACTGGCGAATTTTCTTTGCAACGATTTTATTTATTATTGCAGGCCTCTTATTTGCGGCTGGTCCGATTCGAACATTTTTACTATCACGCTTGCAAAGTGAACAAATGCAAGCTGCTTCAACTGTTACTTTAGCCGAAGTGAAAGCTAATGAAGCACAAGAGGCAGAATTCGACTTCTCGAAAGTTGAAGCGATTGATTTAGATAAAGTATTAAAAGCGAATTTCGATAAAGGAAAATTCTTAACGCTTGGACAAATTGCAATTCCAAGTGTGAAGTTAAACTTGCCAATCTATAAAGGATTAGCGAACGAAGTATTATTATCAGGTGCAGGAACGATGAAACCTACTCAAAAGATGGGTGAAGGGAACTACGCTCTTGCCAGCCATAACTACTTTGGCGACATGACACTTCTATTCTCACCACTTGTAAACCTTAAAGTTGGAGAGAAGATTTATACGACAGATTTAGAATACGTCTATGAGTATGAAACAACTGCGGTAGATTTAATTGAGCCAACACGAGTAGAAGTCATTAACGATCAACCGGGTGTAACAGAGATTACGTTGATTACTTGTGATGACTATAATGCATCAAACCGTTATTGCATCAAAGGAAAATTTGTATCGAAGACTCCAGTTGGAGAAGTCAGTGATAGTGTGAAGCAAGCCTTCAACTTAAACTTTAATACGATTAAATAATAGAAAATCCCAATCACTACAAAATAGTGATTGGGATTTTTTGTTAGAATTGATAAGGTTCTACGTGGATGTCCAGGAACGAAATGGCGAATTCATTATAAAGTTCTTTTTCAATGAATTCAGTGATTTGGTGACTCTTATAAACAGATAAATCTTTATCCATACAAACGGTTAAGTCGATATATATATTTGATCCGTAACGACGCGCTTTAATTTCACGAATATCTTTCACTTCTGGATGACGTAAAATAACAGGGATATATTGATCCAATTCTGTTTGATCGAAACCATCTGTCAGTTGAAACGCACTTTCGATAAACACTTCAACGGCGGTGCGAACGATTAAGAGACCAACTACGAAGGCCATGATATTATCGAGCCAGTGTAACCCGAGAGATGCGAATAATACCGCTAATGCTGTCAGGAAACTGATCATTGCATCGCTTAAATTGTCCTTAGCCGTCGCCTTAAGACCTAGTGACTGAATGCGTGCTGCTAAGTTCTTATTGTAGAAGTACACCCCAATCATAATCACCCCTGAGAAGAATCCAACGATGGAAGAAATGAGTGATGGAGCTTCTGTTACTGGATTGAGGAATTCTTGAAATGCATTTCGAACGACTTCAATCCCGATAAAGAACATAATGAATGAAGTGACAAGGCTGGCGATAGTTTCAAATTTCCAGTGACCGTATGGATGATTTTCATCACTTGGCTTTTGCGATAAGCGTAATCCCACGAATACTAGGATGGATGAAATTACGTCAGTAAAGTTATTCCAACCATCGGCAAATAGTGCTTCGGAATTAAAGGTTTTTCCGACAATGAGTTTTGTAGCAGATAAAAAGATGTAGGTGCCGATACTTAAGATGGCGCCGCGTTCGGCTTGTTTAAGGCGCTCTGTTGCGGATAGTGGCAAAGTTGTCATCTCCTAAAATTGAATTTGTTTATTATACTAAAGCTTTTCAAGGGAGGGTGCAATTGATAAAGTATACCTAAAAAATCGGTGAATAGTGCTGAAAATCAATTCTTTAGGATCCTTACGGATCGTTTTTATCAGTACCATAATAGGATACCGATTCGAGTCTTCGTCTCTCATCTTTCAAGCCTCAAAGCGGGAGTATAGAACAAGTTCCTACTCCCGCTAATTCGCATTGAATATTATTCCCCATTATGGTACTGATAAAATCCGTAAGGTCCAAGAATTGATTTACTTCGTATTTACCTCTGTGAACTGCAGACGTGCAGGGAAGGAGTTTGTGCTTCCCACAATTTTTTTAATTAGTAAAGAATGAATTTAGGAGTGTTTGAGTAGGAGTTTAGAACGGGAGAGTTCCTGTAGGATTTTAGTCAGAAAGAATAGACGAGGGGTAGTGGATTTGTTATAATCTTCTTATTGAATGAGAAAGAGAGTGGTATTATGGCAACAGCATTGATCGTATATGCAAGTTTAACAGGTAATACAGAAGAGATTGCAGATATTTTAGCAGAAGCATTAGAAGAACGTGGAGTAGAAGTAGACATTAAAGAATGTACTTCAGCGCAAGCAAGTGAATTCCATCATTATGATATTAATGTTGTCGCAACATATACTTACGGAACAGATGGCGACTTACCTGATGAAATCGTCGACTTCTATGAAGAATTAGAGGAAGAAGATTTAACAGGGAAAGTATACGGAACGCTTGGCTCAGGGGATACTTTCTACGATAAGTTCTGCCAATCAGTATTAGATTTTGATGCTCAATTTGCAAAAACAGGTGCCAAAAAAGGTGCTGAAAATGTCTTAGTAGATTTAAACGCTGAAGCAGATGATATCGTCAATATTCAAGCTTTTGCACAAAGCCTCGTTGATGCTTTAGCATAATTGAAACTATTGGCTGCCTTAGACGATTCGTTTAGGGTAGCTTTTTTATTGGAGGAAAAGGATGTATTATACCGTACAACAAACTGCTGAGAATCTGGAAATCGATTTAGGATATCTGATGCATTTAATCCAAACCAAACAAGTAAAGACGGTGGAAGTAGACGGAGAGTTGCTGTTAAACAGTGCGCAGTTCGACTTCTTCTTAAAGCAACGGGAACGTCTCTTGGAAGAATATCAGAAGTACTTGGATGAACCAATCCCAGAAGACATCGATATTAAGGATGAGGACTAGGGACTACTCAATAAAACAAAAAGAAAACTCTGAAGCTATTGCTTCAGAGTTTATTTTTTTGGTCAATTGGAAATTAATTAGTTTTCTTTTGCATATGCAGCAGATTGCGCACCTGCTTGACGTCCGAAGATGATGATGTCAGCAACAGCGTTACCACCGATACGGTTTGCACCGTGAATTCCACCTGTAACCTCACCAGCTGCGTATAAGCCTTTGATTACAGAACCGTCTTCTTTAAGAACTTGTGTGTTTGTGTTGATCTTCAATCCGCCCATTGTGTGGTGGATACCAGGTGCGATTTTGATTGCGTAGTATGGTCCTTTTGATAAGTCATGGTCCATAGCTGTTTTACGTCCAAATTCAGCATCGTTCTTATCAGCAACAGCCTTGTTCCAAGTTTCTAATGTTGCTTTTAATGTTTCAGCAGGAACGTTGATTTCTTTGGCTAGAGCTTCGATTGTGTCAGCTTTCTTCACTAATCCACGTTTTTCGTAGAATTTAACAGCTTTTGCACGTTCAGTTAAAGCTGAGTCGAAGATTAAGTAAGCATATTTTTCTTTCAATCCAATGATTTGTTGTGATACTTTATCACGAGTTTCCATTTCATTGTAGAAACGTTTACCTTCTTGGTTTACAAGGATAGCACCTTCACCACGAACTGATTCAGAAATCAATGTTGAAGTTGATTGTTCTACAGTTGGGTGAATTTGGATTTCTTTCATATCTACTGTTGCAGCGCCTAATTCTTTCGCTAATTGAATACCGTCACCAGTTGAACCTTTTTGGTTTGTTGTAACAAATCCGTTTAAAGCAGGGTTGTATTCAGTTACCATTTCCATGTTTGCGCCGAAACCACCAGTTGTTAAAACAACAGCCTTAGCAGAGATTGTTTTTTCTTTGCCATCGATTGTAACGTTCACACCAGTTACTTTACCGTCTTTTTCATTTACTTTAGTAACATCCGCATTGACGAATAAAGGAATTTCACGTTCAGATACATTACGTAATAATCCGTTCACTAAGTATTCCCCTACAGCTGAACCATCTGCTGGACGGTGAGTACGTTTTTCGCTCATACCACCAGTAGTTGTTAAGTTGCTTAATGTGATTCCCATTGAATCTAACCAGTCAATGGCACTTGCTGAGTTATCTACTAAGTAACGTAATAATTCAGGATTATTTGTTCCTTTACCACCTTTCAGTGATTCTTCGTAGAATTTATCGTTTGAGTCTTTAATTCCTTCTTTTTCTTGGAATTTAGTTTGAGATGCGTTCATACCAGCAGAAGATTTAGTTGTGTTTCCTCCGGCAGTTGGCATTTTCTCTAAAATAACTGGATTTAAACCAGCTTCTTTCGCTTGGATGGCAGCTGAAAGACCAGCACCCCCTGAACCTACGATGATGACATCATAGCTATCTTTTAATGTTGAAGGATCTGCATATTTTTGAGCAGAGGCACTTGCAACGGCTTCAGCAGTTGTTGTTTCTTTAGCTGAAGATGATGAAGATTGAGAACTATTATTTCCGCATGCAGCTAATAATAGAACTGATGAAATAGCTAAACTAGCTAAAAGACCTTTTTTCATTTCTGTTCTCCTTTGTGAAAAAATGTTTTATTAATTTACATTGATATCATAGCATAGTTTCATAATGAGCACAATTAATATCAGGAGATTGTTCGCGAAAACACAGCATTTTTATGAAAATGAAAATACACACTGAAAAAACAATTTTTTTTTGAAAAAAATTAGTTGACATTGAAGACAAATGAGTTCATAATGAACACATCACTAGAAAAGGAGTTAAGAACATGGCACACTTATGTATCGTATTAGAATTAAATACGCGTTGGCAAAGCCACTAGATACAGGTTGTTCTTAACGTACATTTGTACATATAGATACAACCTTCATTGACGTGAACTTGTATCTATGTGGATTTCAATTTTAAAGCAAACTCGACCACGTAGATTCTATAGACTAGAGCTGACGTGGTCTTTCTATTTGTAAGGGGACTCGTTGTGATATACGTAGTCCTTTTTTAATAGAGTTTGCAAAATCATTTTCAATTACCGGAGGAAATTATCATGAAAAAGAACAAAAGCATTTATTTATTTGGAGCATTATTAGTATTAGTCATTATTGGAGCACTTTTCTTCAAGCCATCTGGAGATAAAAATAAAGAAACAAACACAAGTAATGCGGCCGCAACACAAACAGAAAAGGTTAAAATTGGAGTATTACAATTACTAAGCCACCCAGCTTTAGATGCGATTTATCAAGGGTTACAAGATGAATTGAAAAATGAAGGATACGAAGTTGGTAAGAACTTAGAAATCGATTTTCAAAATGCGCAAGGGGACCAAAGTAATTTAGCAAGCATGTCTGAAAAATTAGTTTCAGGTGGCAACAACATTTTAGTAGGGATTACAACTCCTGCAACATTAGCGTTAGCGAACAATACAAAAGAAACACCAATCATCATGGGTGGGATTACTTATCCAGTAGAAGCTGGTTTAATCGCAAGTGAATCAAAACCTGGAAACAACATTACAGGGGTTAGTGACCGTACACCAATCAAACAACAATTAGAAATCATGAAACAAGTTCTTCCAAATATGAAGAAAGTCGGCATTCTTTACACTTCAAGCGAAGATAACTCAGTGAAACAAGCCCAAGAAGCGGAAAAAGCAGCGAAAGAATTAGGCTTAGAAGTAAAAGTGTCTACAATCGCAAACACAAACGATATTCAACAAGTAACTGAAAGTTTAGCAAGCCAAGTAGATGCTATCTTCGTTCCAATCGATAACACAATCGCAAGTGCAATGGCAACAGTGGTTCAAGTAACAGATGCTGTTAAAATCCCAGTATTCCCATCAGCAGATACAATGGTAGCTGACGGAGGAGTATTAGGAGTAGGTGTAGACCAATACCAAATCGGTGTTGAAACAGCAAAAATGGTTGTGAAAGTCTTAAAAGGTGCTAAACCTGCGGATACACCAATTACATTAGCAAACAAAGGTGTTGTGTATGTCAACGAAGAAAAAGCGAAAAAATTAGGCATTACAATTCCAGAAAGTATCTTAAAAGATGCACAAAAAGTTACACCAACAAATAAATAAGATAGTTTAGAAACGTTGATATGATCACAAATCTAAAAGGGATGGGTGCATATACAATATGACTTAAACGTCATATTGATCGTTTCAGAGGAGGATTTTTTTCGAAATGGATTTAGTAATTTCTTCGATTTCTCAAGGGATATTATGGGGCGTATTATCTCTAGGATTATTCATTAGTTTTCGAATTTTAAATATTGCAGATATGACTACTGAGGGGAGCTTTCCTCTTGGTGCTGCCACTTGTGTGATTCTAATTCAACAAGGCGTCAACCCGTTTTTAGCAACGCTCGCTTCTATGGTTGCTGGAGCATTAGCTGGGGGAGTCACTGCGTTCTTAATGACCGTGTGTAAAATCCCAAGTTTATTAGCAGGGATTTTAACGATGACCTCTCTTTTATCGATTAACTTACGCGTGATGGGGAAAGCCAATATTACTCTCCTTGGACAAAATACGATTTTTAGTGTTCTTTCAAACTTTGGACTTCCTAAGTATTTTGACATCATTATTATGGGACTTGTTGTGATTGGTATTTTAATCTTACTAATGTACTTCTTCTTCAAAACAGAATTTGGACAAGCGCTGATTGCGACAGGGGACAATGAGAAGATGGCACGCGCGCTTGGTATTAACACGCGTAAAATGACGGTATTTGGATTAATGCTATCCAATGCACTGATTGCATTAGCAGGTGCGATTTTAGCGCAAAATAATGGATATGCGGACGTAAACTCAGGTCTTGGAACGATTGTAATTGCACTTGCTGCGATTATCATCGGTGAAGTGATTTTCGCTGACGAATCATTCGTTGGACGTCTTGTCTGCATCCTTTACGGATCCATCATTTACCGTTTACTATTAATGCTTGTGTTGTTACTCAATGTCTTCCAAGCAAATGACTTTAAACTCATTTCAGCAGCGCTCATTGCACTCTGCTTAACGGTTCCACAATTCAAAAGTTGGATTCAACAAAAGAGCACACGCAATAGAAAGGGGGAAAACTAAATGAGTATTGTGATTCAAAACTTATCAAAAACCTTTTTCCCTGGGACTTCGCGTGAGCATAAGGCTCTAAAAAATGTGGACCTGACGATTCAAGAAGGAGACTTTATTACAATTGTCGGTGGGAATGGTGCTGGGAAATCCACTTTCTTAAATGCGATTGCTGGTAATTTTGCTTTAGATGAAGGAACCATTTCATTTGGCGATAAACAAATCGAGCAAACTGCAGATTATGAACGTGCAGCCTATATTAGTCGTGTCTTTCAAGATCCAATGCAAGGAACAGCTCCTCGTATGACAGTGGCGGAAAATTTAGCCTTAGCCAATCGTAGAGGTCAAAAACGTAGCCTCTTTAAATCTTCTTCTAAAGAAGAGTTGCAACAATTCGAAGCCTTGCTAGCCCCTCTAGGACTTGGCTTAGAAGACCGTCTTCACACAGAAATCGGACTATTGTCAGGCGGACAACGCCAAGCCATTTCCCTCCTCATGGCAACGATGAATGCTCCGCAGTTATTACTATTGGACGAGCATACAGCGGCGCTTGACCCGAAAACGCAGCGCAAGATTATGCAGAAGACACAAGAAACGATCGAAGAAAAGAACTTAACAGCTTTGATGATTACACATAACCTATCGGATGCCATCCATTTCGGAAATCGACTCATTGTCATGCATCGTGGCGAAATCGTCCGTGATTTTGCAAAAGAAGAAAAAGCAGCATTAACAGAGGAAGAATTATTCCGTCTTATGAATGCATTCGATGAAGCCGATTTACAAGGTGAATAAATTAGTGGAAGAAGTGAAAGAAATTTCATTTCTTCCTTTTTTTATGAGCAGACTTTGTTATAATGAAAGAGAATAAATCGTAAAGGATGAGTGTCAATGGAGTTTTTGAGTCAGTTGAACCCGAGAAGATATCGAAAATCAGGATATATCGTTATAGGAGCCCTCATTGGGTTACTCGCAGGGACGGCAGTTAGTACGTTTCGATATATGATTGGTTTTATTTTAGAACAAGTAGTAAATGTCTATTCATTTTTACGAGAACAACCACAGTGGATTCCGGCTTGGATTCTTTTTAGTATTGTGATGGGACTTATTTTAGGACAAATCGTCAAGAGTGATCCGGATATTAAAGGAAGTGGGATTCCACAAGTAGAATTGCAACTTCAAGGAAAGATGGACATGAATTGGTGGTCTGTCTGCTGGAAGAAATTCGTCGGTGGTGCCATTTCGATTGGATCTGGACTCTTACTCGGTCGAGAAGGTCCATCCATCCAGTTGGGGGCTTCTGTAGGGCAAGGAGTTGCGGAAACTCTTAAGGCGAACCGTGTACAAAAGAATGTCTTTATTTCTAGTGGTGCCGGAGCGGGGCTTGCTGCAGCGTTTAATGCGCCGATTGCAGGCTTGATGTTTGTATTAGAAGAAGTCCATCATACCTTCAGTCCACTTGTAGCCGTGACGACTCTTACAGCGGCTATTGTTGCCAACTTTATTTCATTAAATATCTTTGGGACACATGCTTCGTTAAATCTTGGAAACGACCAACGATTCCCAATCAACTATTATGGCTACGTCGTTCTTCTTGGGATTATTCTTGCGATATTTGGATTAGCGTATCATCGTTTAACGCTAGCATTACCAACAATTTATAAGAAACTATTCCCGAAGGTAGCACCGTATAATTACTGCCTTATCGCCTTCATGTTGATTATTCCTCTTGGAATGTGGAATCCACATGTTTTAGGCGGCGGTGGTGAGTTAGTATTAGCACTCGTTAAAGAAAACCACACCGTTCAATTTTTAATCGGCCTATTTGTGATTCGTTTTGTCTACTCAATGATTTCTTATGGAACAGGACTTCCTGGAGGAATCTTTTTACCAATCCTTTCTCTTGGAGCACTTCTTGGTTTGGCCTACGCAGAGTTCTTAATTGAATTCTTAGGAGTGGACCCAAGAGTTCGTGTTAGCTTCGTGTTCTTTGCGATGGCAGGATACTTTGCAGCGATTGGGAAAGCACCCCTTACAGCCTTGCTTCTGGTGACAGAGATGGTTGGGGGATTGAACCAGTTAATGCCTCTTGGAATTTGTACACTAGTGGCCTATATCGTGGCAGACTTCTTGAAGATGGATCCAATCTATGAAGTATTAGCAGAACGTTTAGATAAAGAACATTCAACGGATACAAAAGGAGAGCGAACAACTTTCGAAGTGCCTATCATGGTGGATAGCCCTCTTGTTGAAAAAGCGATTCGAGATATTGAATGGCCACAACAAATGATTATTGCAGCAGTACGACGTGGGGCCAAAGAAATTATTGCACGTGGAGATACCATTCTTCGCAGCGGGGATATTTTAATCGTTGTTTGTGATGAGGGAATGGTAGGCAAGATGAATGAAGAAATGACGCATCTTGTGACAGCTCCCTAGAGTTATTTCACAAGAAATGGTATACTGAGAAAACAAAGAGGTGATATTGATGAGCGGACAAAGAAATGAATTAAAGAGAAATATCAATCGATACGTAAGAAGAAATCAAGCATGGGTATTTATTATCCTTACTGTTGTGATTTTATTTGTGGCTGTATTCATTTATCGTAGTTTCGCACAATCAACGAAGAAGCCTGCGGAAAGTCGACAAGAGCAGATTATTAAGATGCAAGAACAAATCGATGAACAAGAGGAACGAATTAAGCAATTGGAAGAACAAATTAAACAATTGCAAGAAAAATCAAATTAAAATGACAAACACCTTGGACGGATGAATCGTTCAAGGTGTTTTTTGCATAAAAGAAGATGTAACATTTTTGTTACGTCACAAAAATGTTACATCCGAACTTTTTGAAAAATATGTTGTAATTGTTTTTGTAGAGTAGTGGAACGCTCTGTGTGAAGTGAGTGTCCCTCAAGATAAAGAGAGTACGGTACTTCAATTTGAACAGCTTCAATGCTTGGATGTTTTCCAAAGGTCGCGATAATATTACCACCTGCAAAAGGAGTATCTACTCGAGTGGAGAAGCCTTCTTCGTGGAAGAGAGTTTGGAGTTGTTCCAGAATATTTTTACTAATGGTTTGTTTCTTCCGCGTCCCTAAAATAATATCGTTTGTTTGAAAAAGCTTGTCATCATAGCTATGTAAATCAATTAACAGAACTTTGGAATGTTGCTCTAATTTTTGTTGGAGCAGCCTCTCTAAGTTGTGATAGTAAGGCGTGTAATACTGTTTTAACCAATCCGCCTGTTTTTGTTTAGAGGGATAGTTGTAAAATAGCGGGTTTCCTTTTTCATCTATTCTTGGAATGATGGGCTGAGTGGCTTTTCCATTTCTTGGTTTAAACCGATTCACATCTACAATATATCGAGAAACAGTGGCTGCTAGAGTCGTCTCCGAAAGGGAGGCTACAAGTTCAGTAAGAGCCCAGTCTGTATGCTCACGCTTGGAAGCCAGATTACAAAGTGGGGCAATGTCTTGTGGAATATCCGTCCCACTATGAGGAATAGAAATCACAAGCGGAGAAGTTGAATGTTTGTGAATGACTTGCACTGGGGCACCTTCTTTCGTATTTCAATATTCCTAGTATAGCAAACGTGTCGGAGATTGTGTATAATGGATACTATCTGAAAAGGAGTGACATTATGGCTGAAATTAAATTAGTACCAAGAAGTGAAGTAGATCCTTCTATTACATGGGACATGACTTTGCTTTATCCAAGTGACGAAGCTTTTTATACAGAGTTGGAAAACTTAAAAACAGAAATGAAAGCTTTCAAAGAAAAATACGAAAACAACTTAGGAGACTTAGAAGTATTAGATGAAGCGATTCGTCAGTACGAAGCAATTGAGTTAGCAGTGTACCGCGCTTCTCATTATGCGGAACTACCAATGACGGTAGACCGTTTAAATCCGAAAGTGGTTGAAAATGCTACAGCGTTTGAAGCAGTGAGCGTATCCTATGCGGAAAACATGAGCTTTGTAATGACAGAAATCATTTCATTAGACGAAGCCTTCTTAAACAAGTTCGTAACAGAGAAGAGACCAGACTTAGCATACTTTGTTGAAAAAGTGATTCGTCAAAAGAAACATACGCTCTCAAAAGATGCAGAACAAGTATTATCAAACTTAAGTAGCTTACCAGGTTTCTACCAGTTATATGAAGTAACAAAACACGAAGATATGCAATTCGAGTCATTTGAAGCAAATGGCAAGACACTTGAAAACAGCTTCGTATTATACGAAAACTTACATGAGATGGACCCTGATAAAGAAGTTCGTCGTGCTGCGGCTAAGAGCTTCTACAAAACATTGAATGCCTATAAAAATACAGTTGCTAATGAATACATTTCTCAATTGAAGAAAGAAAAGATGATGGCAACAATGCGTGGATATGACAGTGTCATTGACTACTTATTAGACGATCAAGATGGAGACCGTGAATTATACGACCGTCAAATTCGTATGCTGATGACAGACCTAGCTCCTCATATGCAACGCTATATTAAATTATTAGCGAAAGAGCATGGCATTTCTGATATGCAATTCATGGATGCAAAAATCAACTTGGATCCAGAATTCGAAGTGGATATGACGATTGAAGAATCTCGCGAGTACTTGAAGAAAGCTTTAGGCATTCTTGGAGAAGACTACAAAGCGATGATTGATGAAAGTTATGACAAACGTTGGACAGACTTCCCACAAAACATTGGTAAGAGTACGGGTGGATTCTGCGCGACGGTTCCTAACGTTGCTGGATTTATCCTATTATCATGGACTGGTAAAATGAACGAAGTATTTGTGTTAGCGCACGAATTGGGACATGCGTACCACTTCATGTCAACAGGTAAACATCAATCCATTTTAAACAATGAATGTTCATTATACTTCGTTGAAGCTCCTTCAACATGTAATGAAGTGATTGTTTCAAATTACTTACTTAAAACAAGTACAGACGCTCGTTTCAAACGTTGGGTTATCAGTAATATGATTAGCCGTACGTATTTCCACAACATGGTAACGCACTATATGGAAGCTGTGTACCAAGATCGTATTTACAAGATGATTGATAATAACGAAATGTTAAACGCAGATGTATTATCAAACGTGAAAAAAGAAGTGATGCAAGAATTCTTCGGAGATAGCCTTGTTGTCAACGATGGGGCAGAGTTAACATGGATGCGTCAACCTCACTACTATATGGGATTATATCCATATACGTATTCAGCAGGACTTACAATCGGAACGGCGATTGCTAACCAAATCGAAGAAAATCCTGAACACGCTAAAGTGTGGTTAGATACATTATCTAAAGGCGGAAGCGTGTCTGCCAAAGACTTAGCAATTCATGCAGGTTGCGATGTTTCAACAGATGAACCATTAAAACAAGCGATTGCTTACGTTGGACATTTAGTAGACCAATTAGAAAGCTTAACAGCAGAATTAAAAGCATAAAGATCGTCAAAAAACGCGCTACAATCGTAGCGCGTTTTTTTGTTATTACTTTGAATCAAAAGGTGGTGAAAATATGTATCGGAATCATTAAGTAGTTGCAATGATTGCAAAATGTTCAATAAATTTTACTTATTTTCCCCTAACCTTAATCATTTACCAAAGAATTTCGCATTGAGCGCCCACTGTATCTTGGAATGAATCAACAGGAGCTTGATTGGTTACGATACAATCAATCGCGTTGTAATTCGATAGTTTAAAGTAATGACTCGTATTGAATTTCGAGTGATCTGCTAGCAAGATAGCCGCATCTGAATTGGCTATCATGTGTTGCTTAAAGAGAGCCTGACTATGGTTGGCCTCATAAGCAGCAAAGCGGTCGAGACCACGGCAACTCATAAAGCAAATATCTGCATGGAAGTTATTGATAAAACTCGTCGCAAAATCTCCCAAAGCCGAGTTTGTTCCATAGCCGATATGTCCTCCGCAAAAGAACAGTGTGATATTTTCATAATTGTTCAACCTACGTGCGATTTCAATCCCGTTTGTAATAACACGTAAATTTTGAAGAGTTCCTAAGTGAGGTGCGAGTGCGGCACAAGTAGATGAACTATCAATAAAAATCGATTGATTGTCCGTTAAGAAAGTGGAGGCCGTTTCCGCTATTTGTTTTTTTCCCTGAGTTTCTTCATGGCTTCTGCTGTCGTAAGCGTATTCAATATTGTTTGTAGTAACTAGCCTGACTTCTCCATGAGATCGTATGATTTTTCCTTCTTTTTCGAGCTTAATCAAGTCTCGTCTCAACGTTGAGGTTGAGCAATACATCAATGCTTCCAACTGGAAAGTAGAGATGATTTTTCGTTTAGATAAAATGTCCATAATCCTAGACATCCGTTCAAAAGACACCATAGTTCCCCCTCCTAATTTGAACAAATTTGAACGTTTATGAACAGATTATAGCACATTTGTTGAATGATGTTCAATAGTCTGTCCACGTATTGTATCCGCTTTCTTAACTTGATAGGATAGTAATCAGAAAGGGATGATACTATGACTTTTGATGAACAAGTAGTACGCGAACAAATTTGTGATGTGTGTCATAAAATGTGGCAATTAGGATGGGTAGCTGCAAATGACGGAAACGTCTCTGTTCGTATTGATGAGGATACCATCATCGCAACACCAACAGGTATCAGTAAGAGTTTTATTACTCCAGAAAAACTCGTTAAATTGAATATGAAAGGAGAAGTGATTGAAGCCAACGAAGGTTTCCGTCCTTCAAGCGAAATTAAAATGCATATTCGCTGCTATGAAGAACGCGACGATGTGAGAGCTGTTGTTCATGCACATCCACCAATTGCAACTGGATTTACATTAGCACATATTCCATTAGATACTTATTCACTAATTGAAAGTGCGATTGTTATCGGTTCAATTCCAATCACACCATTCGGAGTTCCTTCAACAATGGAAGTTCCAGATGCGATTACACCATTCTTACAAGAACACGACGTGATGTTACTTGAAAACCATGGTGCTTTATCAGTGGGTAGCGATGTAATTACAGCATACTACAGAATGGAAACATTAGAACTCGTGGCTAAATCAACATTCCACGGAAGAATGTTATTACTAACAAAAGGCATTGAAGAAAAAGAAATCTCAAGAGAAAAATTAGAGCAAATGTTCAAGATGCGCGAAAACTACAAAGTAACAGGTCGTCACCCTGGATATAAGAAATACAATCCAGACGGAACTGTTCGTGAAGTTTAGTAAGAATAGGAGGAACAAAAATGATTCAACATCCACGTATTGGGATTCGCCCAACTATTGACGGTCGTCGCCAAGGAGTTCGCGAATCGTTAGAAGTTCAAACAATGAATATGGCGAAAAGTGTCGCTGCTTTAATCGAGTCTACATTGAAATATCCTGAT
Source organism: uncultured Carnobacteriaceae bacterium (assembly GCA_938039195.1). Taxonomy (GTDB): domain Bacteria; phylum Bacillota; class Bacilli; order Lactobacillales; family Aerococcaceae; genus Granulicatella. Next base: position 214 of record CALHVK010000127.1, on the reverse strand, counting down.
GGACAACCGGTTGAATGTGTAATCTCACCTTCAACAATCGGTCGTGTACCAGAAGCAGCAGCATCTCACGAATTATTCAAAAAATCAAACGTGTGTGCAACAATTACAGTAACACCTTGCTGGTGCTACGGTAGTGAAACAATGGATATGTCACCTGACATTCCACATGCTATTTGGGGATTCAACGGAACTGAAAGACCAGGGGCTGTATATT